>CANIXM010000187.1 GCA_947471245.1 Paludibacteraceae bacterium
AGCGAATCCTCAGCATCGTTACTTGAGAAGAGGAGATTACACAGTCAAACTAACTGAGGTACTAACAGGTGGCTGTACAAAAATTGATTCAATAAAGATACATGTACCTGGTGCTTTTGGGGTTTTCACTTATGACGGCACACCTGGATGCACACCACATACTGAGACTTTCCACATTGACGACATGCAATCGGTGGATTCTATCAAACTTAACTTTGGCGATGGGAATAGCTATTACCAGAAAGTAACTGCTGGAGTAACATCTGTAACTGTAAATCACACCTTCACTTCCGCAGGTAGCAGTTCGCCGATTTTGATTCTTAAAGATTCGGTATGTGGCGATTATTCGTTTTATGATTTCAGCAAATTAATCAACACCAGTGCCGCACCTAAGCCTGGGTTTACGACAAATGCAGTGGCTGGAGAAGTGTGCTTACAGTCGTTGGTGCAGTTTACCGACACTACCAAATTGGTAGATGTGCGTTACCCACTATCAAACTGGGACTGGGATTTCGGTGATGGCACAGCTCACTCTACTTCAAAAAACCCTACACATATCTATACCACCACAGGAACGTATGCTGTGACATTAAAGGTGGGCAATGGATTTATTCCAGGTGGTTGCGACACCACAGTAACACACAGCATCAAAGTCAATGCACTGTCTGACGTTTCATCGACAAAAATGACACAAACTGCTATTTCATCGATAGCTGATTTGCCCATCCCACTTCAGAGCACATTAGCAGGCAGCACATTTTCATGGACAAGAACCACGCCTGCTGGAATTGTTTCATCAGCACCAACAACTGGCAATGGGGTCATTATAGGAGGAAATATTCCAAGTGCTACATTTACAAATACAACAGCAGCGCCTGTCACAGTCACCTACACAGTGACGCCCGCAGGACCTCTGCCAACCTCTTGTGCAGGAGCAAGCATTAATTGCGATGTGGTGGTCAGTCCCAATGCTTTTCCTGTAGCCGTAACTGATAGTTATGTCACAACGCTAGACACCGAAATCAACAAGAACGTCTCTAGCAATGACACCCCAAGTACAGATGGAGGAAACAATTGGGGAGTAAAAATCAATGTCACACAAGGGAACCTAATACTGATGAGTAATGGTTCGTTTAAATACACTCCGAACAGTGGCTACGTGGGTGCTGATAGCTTTACCTATTGGATGGCCGATTTGAATGGAGACACAGTAAGTACCAAAGTCAACATCAACGTGGTAGTGCCAGATTTTATCTTTGACTCTTCGTCAGGTCAGGTGTGTAAAAATTCGCCAGTTCAGTTTACGGATAAGTCTTCCGCAGTCAATCCTACGCACGCTACTACAAGCTGGGATTGGGATTTTGGTGATGGGTCAGCTCACGCTACCGTTCAAAACCCTGTGCATGTATTTGCTAAAGAAGGAACTTTCACCACCACACTAACAATAAGTTACAACTATGGATCCGGAATATGCACTACTAGCAAATCATACCCAGTTCAAGTGAACCCAACACCAGTAGTGAGCACAACTGTGCCCACACAATCTGTGGTAACAGGGATAGCCTCTACCACCATACCATTGCAAACATCAGTGGCAGGCACCACCTATTCGTGGACTAGAACTACACCTGCTGGAATCAACACCACTGCACCACTCAGCGCAACCGATGTGGCAGCCAATGGAGAAATAGCGAGTGCTGTTTTCAACAACACTACCAATGCACCTATCACCATCACTTACACGGTTATCCCGACTGCAGGTGCTCCTACATCATGCTTGGGTGCTGCATTGAATATTGATGTGATAGTGCTTTCCAACAAGGTGCCAAAGTCAGCCGATGACAGTGCCCAAGTATTGGAAGATCATGTGTTGAATGGCAATGTGTCTCTCAATGACGCACAGAGTATAGATGGTGGAAATGTGTGGAGTGTAGCCACCCAAGCCTCTCATGGCATTGCCGTGGTCAATGCTGATGGAACCTATATCTACACTCCAAACCTCAACTACAGTGGCAATGATAGTTTTATGTACACAATGACAGATTTGAACGGCGACAAATCATCATCCACGGTGTACATCTCAGTATTGCCCATTCCGCACATATACAAAACGGCCAGCAATGTCAAACCAAACAATGATGGAACATACACATTAATCTACACCTTGTCAGTCAATAATACTACTCCACAACCCATCGATTCGATTCAAGTGACCGACAATCTGGAGGATGTATTTAAAGGTTCGGGATGCAGTTATACAGTTACACGCATAGAAGCTTCTGGGAATCTGACTGCCAACGGTCTATATGACGGCAAGTCTATCATTGCGACATTACTACCTGGTAAAACTCTAAAGCCTGGACAACGAGACTCCATCATTATTGAGTTACACCTAGATCCTCATGGCAAAAATGACTCAATAATGCTGTCCAATCAAGCCATTCTTAATTGCAGTTCGGTGGTTGGAAAGTTGAGTCTGTTTTCTGATGCCAATCTGCGAACAAGCCGTGCTGAACCAACACTGTCAGTAGTTCCCAAAACATCACTAACCATACCAGATGCTTTTTCACCTAACAAAGATGGCATCAATGAAACGTTTTTCATTCAGCATGACGAAACTGTAACAGTTGAAATAGAGGTATTCAATAGATGGGGCAATGCGGTGTATAAACGAACAAATTATCAGAATGACTGGGATGGAAGAGGCGAAGGAGCGTTTTTCGGTCAGGACCTCCCAAGTGGAACTTATTTTATCACCTACAAAACATACAGCATAGCCACAGGTGGCGTACTCGATTCAGGAATCAAATACATCACACTTAGACGATAAAAATCATTCACCACATTAAACTAAGATGGCAATGACAACACGACTAGACATAATCAACAAGCTACTTATAGCACTGCTTTGCATCATCGTTTTTGCACCAAGCAAAACCTATGCTCAGCAGGAACCCATTTATTCGCAATACATGTTTAACATGGCGCAGGTCAACCCAGCCTACGCCGGAAACAGGGCAGCCAATAGCATCACAGCCTTATTTCGAAAACAATGGGTGAACGTGCCTGGCTCTCCATCCACAGGCTACCTTACGTGGGACACGCGCAACAAAGGGAGCAATGTAGGATATGGGATACAAGTATTCAATGATCATATCGGTCTTGAAAATTCATTAGGTGCAAAGGGGTTGTATTCGTTCAGAATACCTCTCAATAAGTCCTTTCTATCATTTGGATTGAGCGCAGGTGTGGTGAATTACAGAGTTGACTTACGCAGTGCCATGACAACAGAGGGGGGTGACCCAATGTTTCAAGAAAACGTGAACAGGATCTTACCCACGGCAGGTGTCGGAGTTATCTTTGCTACGAAATCATTTTACGCTGGTCTCTCTGCACCAGCCATTCTGGAGACAAAAGTGAGTACGAATAAAGCTCCAATTACAACGTCGGCCAGCAACCACTACTTTCTGACTACAGGCTACATATTCGAACTATCAGAAGCCGTAAAATTAAAACCATCTATTATGGCAAAAGGGGTACTTGGTGCACCCATGTCTTTTGACTACAACATGAACGTGTGGATACTAGACATGATAGGCGTCGGGGCAAGCTATCGAATGGGCGACGCCATCATTGGGATATTTGAACTTCAACTTTCTTCTGAGTTCAGGCTGGGGTATGCTTATGATTACTCCATCTCTACGATGAATACTTTCAGCAAAGGAACACATGAATTGATGTTGAGGTATGAGTTTTCGCACAGCAAATCCGAACAAATCCTCTCGCCAAGATATTATTAAGTATTTGTATTGGAATAAAGACAGGTTCGAACACGAAGGCACGGAGGCACGATTTTTTAATTAAAAGACAAATTTAAACACAAAGGCACGGAGGCACGAATATATAGAATCTAGAACAAAGATCTTAGATCTTAGATAAAAAAATTCAACTACATCCATTTTTAAACACTTATGATTTCAGCTGACAGACCTGAATTCAATAATCATAAAAAAAATACCATTATGCAAAAAGCTAATTTACGTTGGTTACTGATTGTTTTATTGGGAGTGGTATCGCATCTACCCCTTGAAGCCCAACTGATACAAAAACCCTCATCCAAGAAAAAAGGAAGTCTTATCACCCGTAAGATCAACCTGGCGTATCAAGAGTCTAAATATGCAGTGTGCGCTGACTACATAGAATATAATTTGGAAAACCAAAAAGACAGCATCGACATCAGAGACATGAAAATCATGTTGGCCGATTGCTACTGGAAAATGCGTAAACACAGCAAAGCATTGGAGGCATATAGAGATTTGTACCCACACAAAGAAAATCTGCCAACGCAAACCAAAATTCGGATTGCTGAACTTTATGCTCGCAATGCGGAATACGAAATTGCAGGTGAATGGCTAGACAGCATACCCGGCTACGAAGAAAAGGTTGCCGTCTACAAAAACAAAAACAGCATTACGTCCATGAGAAATGACTCTCTCAACTGGCAGGTATCATTTCTCAATATCAACACTGCCGACAGAGAATTTTCTCCCTGTGTGATCAATAAAAACCTGGTTTTCACCAGCAACAAACCATTGAAAGTGACCAAAGACGGATTTGGCTGGGATGGTAGTAATTACGCACACCTGTGGGACGTACAAATATCGAGCATCTTTTCATTACCCGAAATGAAAATCAATGTGGTAGAAACAAAAAATTCGAAAGAAAAGAAAAATCCCGAATTGGCAGATGTATTTGAACTTGGTGACTCCAAGCCAAGTCAGGATGCTGTAAGTCTTATGCTCAAAAAACCAGTGAGCAAAGGAGCAAAAGATGGAATAGGTAAAGTGGTGGATGGACTTAGCTCGCGTGAATTCAATGCTAGTACCACGAGCATCGACAAATCTAACCGCATCTACTTTTCAGGTAATTATCCATC
>CANIXM010000188.1 GCA_947471245.1 Paludibacteraceae bacterium
CACCATACACCCTAAGTTCATCACATTCTCCATGATAATTATCAATTACTCCAGACAAGGTCAATTTAGTTGGGTCTGGAGCTGTTCCTCCTCCTTTGTTTAGGTTGTTTAGGTTGTTGATCTCATTGTTTAACTGATTACAGCTACTTAGTAGTAAACTGGCACTTGCTACTACCACTGTGAGTACATACATTAATTTCATATTTTTCATACCTTCTTTTATTTTTAGTTGGTTTAAAGTTTTTGTTATTTTTCTATTTCTTTGTAAACACGGTGGTCTCACCGTCGTCTGTGTAATCGCCGTCTTTGTTATAATCTGTTTTTGTGGTCAACTGATTGTTTGCCACAGAATAGAGCACATCAAACTGCGATGAATAATTGAATTTCAAAAGTGCACTGTCAAACTCTTTCGAACCTTTTTTATAGGTTAAGTAAGAGAGAGTGGGAATACTACCTGTAATATTAAGAGTAGTATCAGGTATGACAATCTCTGAAAGTGATACCGAAGCTTTATCACCGTTGACTATCTGGGTGCCAGCTATCGAAACTATTTTGATAGCTGCAATTGGAGTTACAAGGTTTTTGCTTAATGAGAAGTCAGTCTTGGTGACTGTCAAATTATTGGTATATAACCCACTCACATCTTGGTTGACCCATGTACCCACATATTCAGGTGTCTTTTCAACCTCATCCTTTTTGCAAGATGTAGATAGCCCGGTGAGTAAAACTAGGACTAGGGTCAGTTTAGTTATTGATTTCATTTTTATCATGTATGTTTATTGTTATGGTTTTTTACTGAATAAATCAGAATTGAAATTTTGGTCAGTGTCCCAATAAGTATGTATAAGAATCATAGTCATATTTATATGCTCATTCAACTACTAATCAACATCTTAACTTATATACAAATCCTAGTAACTACTTAATTAGTGGGTACACTGACCAAAAGTATTGTCAATCAAAATCAGTCTTTGATTAATCTTATTGAAATCCCTTCTTGACTAAGATCTGCCACTTCGGGAGTAACATCCACACCTGTGCCGCCGTAAGGTTTTAAATCCAAAATCGAAAAAGTCAGTGGAGAATTTAAAGGCACGGTAACCGTACTCCAATAAACGGTTTCATACCCTCTTTTTGCAAAGTTATATTGAGATTGATAAGGTGCCTTTGGTATAAAAGGGAATTTATGACCAGCAGGAAGAGCTGTAAAACCAGAGCCATTATCTGTTTCGTTCGAGGCATCCCATTCTTTGGTACAACAAAGATAATTTGCCGCAGACTGTGAGTCATTGGGTTTAGAACAGTGACTCATAGCATAATCATACAGGGCTCTCCATTCTTTATTGGAGGGAACGTGCCATCCTTTGGGAGCAATGCTCCTTGTGTCAGTAGCTGCATACCAGTTGTACATTCTTCCCCATTTACCCGGAGTGCTTGCATCATCGTAAATACATTGCAATCCGTTTGCCTTAGTAGACATTGAATCCATTCCAGCCATTTGCCAGTCTGTAATTTTACTGCTTGAAGATATCAGGTCGCCATTACGATAGTGAGTAGTTCTAAGATTTTCTGCCATCCATGTTTGATTACCAATAGTAATGGTTTTATACACATTACCATCATTATCCGTCATTGTGCCGTAGGTTTTTGACGGATTAAAAACAATGCCCTGATCAACGGATCCACTTTGATCCCCATTCTTGCCATTGTTGTTTTGACCCATGTTGTCAATCTCATTATTAAGCAAGTTACAGCTGCTTAATAGTAAACTTGCACTTGTTGCTACTACAGAGAGTGCGAACATTAATTTTGTTGATTTCATAAAATAAATTTTTTAAAGTTTATAGACTCAAGGATATTGTACAATTTAGCCTTCTACATATAAGACTTGAAAAATAGAAATAACAGCTACTTGAAAATGGATTTATTTTAAAAAAAAATTCATCTGATTGATATTCAATAATATAAAATAAAACAAAAGATTGCAAATGAGGATTAAAAGTTGAAATATTGGAGAGTTAAACACACCAGATACTGTGTAATTTTACTATTTGGATGAACGCTTTTTTGTTTCTATTCTAGCTAATGACTGTTGGTTATTAGGTTTGAATACCCATTGTGAGAGGTCTAGTTTGATTCCCGCAGTAGCTCCAAAACCAAATTGTTGTCCTTCTCTGAGTAAGGCACTGCTGCTTGAATCTTTAAGATTTTTAAATAATAGGTAGCATTGAGGTCCTACAAAGATGTCTAAGTTAGGAAGTATTCGATAGGACACGGTAGGTCGTAATTGAATGAAGTTCACTCTGATTCCTTTGTCGAAGTTATTTCCACCGATTATAAAGTGGTCTGTTATCTCTGTGTGGATGGATAAGCGTTTGTAAGATAGCACACGGCTACCAATCCCGAATCCAATCAATGACGAATTCAAATCCATGGAATAGGATGCTGTTCCATAGATTGGTTGTAGCCCAAAGTGTGTAGATGCATTGGCAAATAGATGATATACTGACAGCTCTAAATCTATATATGGTTGGATTTTCGGTAAGTCTACTTTTCCTATTGTAGTCTTGGCAGGTTGTTGTTTTACAGCCTTCTCTGTTTTCGGTTTTGGAAGAATAGCTTCACTTTTTGAACTTTTTTCTGGAGTAGCTGGGGTGCGGTGCTGGCTTAAAGTTTGGGTTCCTGTGGGTTTAACTGGGCTCACAGGGTTGATTAGCGTATCTTGGGCAATGGAGCTATTGGCTGTGACTTCTACTGTATCCGTAGCATCATTCACGGCATTTGTGGAGTACGAGGGTTTCACCTCAACTGGAACTGAAACCCGGTGCTCGTCAATGGATATGCGACGCGTCTCAGCTACTCTTACTGGTTTAGCATCTACTTTTACACTATTCAGAATGACAAATTTTTTATGAATAGAATAGCTTATTGTTTTTGGGAACACCCTGTCCAACAATTCATTTATGTTATTGTAGTTTTGGGATTTAACATTGATGCTTTGCTTCGGATTGATATGTTTCGAACTATACGAAAACACATACCCGCTCTGATTGGATATGGCTTGAATGACACCTTCCAATGTATAGTTACCTTTATACAGTTTTAATTCTTGAGTTTTTGTATTGTTTGCAAGTGTCAATGTGGCACTAAACAGTAAAACAATTGAAATCAACAATTGATTTTTCACTGCATCCTTGTCTTTAAAATTTCTCATCATCAGCATTTTCATTCCATACTTCAGGCACTATCTCATTAGTTCCTTTTGGTCAGGATGCGTTCGTCACCTTTTTTGTCAATCTTCAGTTCCATTGTTTGAGATATTACTTCCAATATCAGATCTAAGCTCTCAGTTCCATCAAACTGCACGGTGATTTTTTCGTTCCCAATTTCCGAATCTGTAAGTTTCACCTTGGAGTCGAATCGATTATTCAATTGTTCTATTAATTTCCCCAAAGTCATCTCGCCACACTTCACTACTATACCATTATGCTCACTGTCAGTTGATTTTGAGGTCTTTTCAAACTTTTCAAGTATGACTTTTGAAAATTTGTTAGTCATTTTATTATAAGTTCCTATTTCGTTTTCTTTAAGAATGATCCCTTTGTCTGTGGTGGTATAAAAATTCACTTCCCCTGATTTTACAGATACAGTTACCATGGAAGAATTCTTGTAAGATTCTACCGTAAATGCTGTTCCAATATCTTTAATAAAAATGTTATCTTCTGTACAAACTACGAATTTGCCCGATGAACTTTTATTAATCTCAAAAAATGCCTTTCCTTCCAAATTAACGTATTTCTTGTTGTCGTGCTTGCTTGTATTATAAGTAAGGCGACTGTTTTTAGATAGGACAATCTTCGTGCTATCAGGCAGTACTTCATTTTTTTGCTTGATGGAAGTGGCATACACATATTGTTTATCATTGGTAAAGTAAAGACCATAACCCAGAGACAATGAAAGAATAATGGTTAATCCAGCAGCAATACTCCACCATACCTTAGGATGGATTCCTGTGTGCTTTTTGGTATTAATCTTATATTCAGGCTTTAGCGTACTTCCAGTGATGTGAGCGTGTATGACCGATTTCGCTTTTTCTAGATTTGGCATGGGCTTTTGAACCAAATCAGCTTTTTCATATAGCGTAGCCACCTCGATAAAATAGTCATCGTTTTCCTTTGAAGCCGATAACCATTGGTCAAGTTCGTCTTTTTCTTCTTTAGTGCATTCGCCACCTAAGTACTTTGCGACTAGTATGTGATAATCTTTGTTCATAGATTGATGAGAAAATAAAGTGAGATAAGGTACAAAAACTCTTTTAGACTTACACGAAGCATTTTTAATGCTTTAGATATGTGATTCTCCACTGTGAAAACGGATATAGCGAGTTCTGAAGCAATTTCTTTGTGCGAAAGTTGCTCAAAACGGCTTAGTTCGAATACTTTTCTACATTGAGCTGGCAATTTTGCAATCTCAGTTTCTATTGCTGTTTTCAATTCCACATACTCAATATTGTTTGCAACAGAATCAGTAGATATAAATGAATCCCCAATACTGTCAAGTGGTGTACTCTTTTCTTTGGCTACTTTCAGTACCGTATCATAGATTTCATTGTGCACCATTCGGTATAAATAGGACAAGACCGAACCTTTTATTACAATGGTCTGTCGTTGATCCCAAAGCGTAATGAACGATTGTTGCACTACATCTTCTGCTTTGTCCATATCTCGTAATGTAGAATAAGCAAAATTGCAAAGTCGCGCATAGTTTGCCTCAAAAAATAGCTCAAATTGTTTGTGGTTACCATTTTGAAGCTCTGAAAGCGAAAAATTCATCACTGATATTTAGTGTTATTAATAAGACTTTATTTTTAGCAACTACCGCTAGTCCAAATTCAATATTTTATCA
>CANIXM010000189.1 GCA_947471245.1 Paludibacteraceae bacterium
AAGTCATTGTAATTATAATCCACACGGCGGAAATCATTCATATAATTCACGCCTATCACTCTCCGCTTTGGTCCTGGCAATCGCACCTGTGCCATGGCTCCATATTTGGTGGTATTATTGAGAAATCCATGTCCCACATATCCACCTATTGACAGGTTTTTCCATAGATGTTCGTTGGTACGAAATGGTGCAGTGAGTCGCAGGCCTTCCGAATCGGTGACACGGATGATTTGTTGTACTTTACCTATATCAATTATGCCTACTGGAATATAACCCGTGATAAGCACATCGCCTATAAATCGGGCTGTCCGCATGGCAGGCGTGGTGTTAAATTGTTCCAATCTGTCATTGATGGACTCGGACGAGTATTCAGTGGCTGCAAACTGATGACGAGATATGCGAATCGAATCCGAAACTTGGTAGTCCACGCTCCGTTTGATAAGGATATCAGGTCGTGGACGTGTGCTGTCAGCCAGCAATGCATAAGTCATATTCACCGCCATGGATTCCTGACTTCTTGCCCAGTGGTGTGAAGTTAGTGGTTCAAAACTTTGAGAGATACGGAGGTTGTGAATAAAATTGATGTTGGCATCATTGGGAAGTTCGGCATCTATTTTTGTCAATGCACACGAAGCGGAGTCTATCCACATGGTGCCTTTGAAAGCCAAGTTTTTGGAGTTTTTGGTTCGAAACCGTAGCTGATATTGCTTGCCTGTAACAGGCTGAATGCTATCAGCCAAGTAATAATCGTAAAACGCACCGCCGATGTTGGCCAATGGACTGATCATGCTTTTCCCAAACAGGGTTATGGCATTATCATAAAAGTTAATCTTCGTGTCCAATTCACCAGCCAGCTGGGCAATTAGCTTCTCTCCTACTTCGGGCGAAGAGAATCGATTTTTGGAAAGTTCCTTTTTATCCTTATTGGTCAATAGCGACTTGGTTTCTGTCATGTAAAGTGGCACTATCAATAAAGAATCGGAGTGTGACAACGAACACTGTTTCAACTGTTCAAAAAGTCTTTTATTGACCGATGATTTATTTACCTTGCTAAGTAGCACTACGTTTTGTTCATTACAGGTAGATGCATAATTTGGTGCTTGGCTGATGTCGTTGTACCCACGCATTAGCCGTACCTTTTTCATCATTTCCAATGCAGGATTGACACCTGGCACCACGAATACTTCTTGAATGACGCTACTCTCCTCCTCCATTTCTACCTGTGTCCCTACACTTTGCCCGGGCTTGATGCGTAGCTCCACAGTCTTGTAGCCCACCGACGAAAACACCAACAGATGCTCCTTGGAATAGGTTCTGAGCATGAAATACCCAGCCGTATCAGACGCCATGCCATTGTTTGAATTTTTAAATCGCACATTGACTCCCCTCAGTGGTGTGTGGTCGGCTTTGTTGAGCACCTGCCCCACTACGATGGTCTCTTCACACTTTGCATGTGAAGAAAACAAGGCGGAGAGTAACAGTATCAGTATTTTAAATTTATTTGGCATATCGCTTTGGTTTATTCATCGGGTGGCAGTCCATGATGGTTTGTCGTAAAAAGTGAACATCTATGTGTGTGTATAATTCAGTAGTGGTGATGGATTCATGACCCAATAGTTGCTGTATTGCCCGGAGGTTGGCCCCATTCTCCAACAGATGAGTAGCAAACGAATGACGAAAAGTATGTGGACTCACGTTCTTCTTTACGCCTGCCATCATGGCCAATTCTTTCACTATGGTAAATATCATGGCGCGTGTGAGTTGCGCTCCACGCCTGTTGAGAAACAGGATATCTTCATGTCCTCGGTGAATAGTGAGTGCGTTGCGGTCCATTTTCCAAAGCTCTATCTGCTTCACAGCTTGAGGCGACAGGGGTACTAGTCGCTGCTTGCTACCTTTACCTTCCACCAGCATATAGCCTTCCTCCATGTATATTTTGGACAGTTGGAGTCCGATGAGCTCTGACACACGCAGCCCTGAACCATACAGCACTTCCAGTATCGCTTTATTGCGCTGACCTTCTGGCTTGGACAAATCAATGGCCTGAACCATCGCATCTATCTCAGTTACCGACAGCACCACTGGCAACCGCAACCCTATCTTGGGACTTTCTAGCAATTCGGTAGGATCATGCTCCAACTTGTCTTTGTAAATCAAAAAATGATAGAATGATTTGATGCTGGAAAGAATTCGGGCTTGTGACCGTGGGTGGATACCCAAACTGCTGATTTCGATAATGAAATCTCTCAAATGCGCTGTACTTGCGTCCGTCAGCGACACGTGCGCATCGGTGAGGTAGGCATTTAACTTTGACAAATCACTCTCGTAAGCCTCTATCGTATTGGCCGATAGCGATTTTTCAAGTTTGAGAAACAAATGATATTCATCCAGAATAGGAAGCATAGCAGGCAGTTAGATGGAGTCAAAATGGACATACAAAGATATTAAAAAAAACACCTCACTTTGCAAAAATGTCAAAAGCTGATATTTCTTATTCTGGTTTTATCACCAAACAGGTGTGGGTAAACCACATGGGACACATCATGCAATCCAATTAAAAAAACAAAAGACTTTTGGGTGGTATTCTTTGAAAACACAATAGAACATATAGGTAAATACATATTCCGGTTTGAAATCCTAAACGCTAAGGCGCGAAGACGTAATTATATGTTTGATTTATCACCGTTATTTAGCAAATATTGAAGAACGCAAAGAGAAAAACTCCAGAGTTTTTCTTAGCGACTTTGTGTCTCTGTGCCTTTGTGTTCAAAAAAATGTTTTATCAGACGCCGCATGCGAGGTCTCTATCCCCAACTATTGTGCCTATGTGGTTTAATTTTCTCTTTGTAGTACAAGCCAATTTGCCGAAAGGCAAACTATGTGTTCTTTGAATTTCATATTTGAATAGCTTTATGTGTTATACAAGATTCTTTTGTGACTTTTGTGGTTTAATTTTCTCCTTTGGTCTTACCCAACCTATTCGATGTAGAACCTTTATTGCTTTATGCTCGAAAAAAATCATCATACAAAAAAAATTCAAAATTGGCGTTTTAACATGTGTTCTATTATGAATAAAAAAAGAATACCTATATCAAACGTTATAGCGCCCTTATTTTTAACCCATACATTTAGGTCAATAGCGATAAAAATCGTATTTTTGTGGTCACACCTTTGTGTGTGTGGTGAGTTAGCCTATTGCACTTCTGTCTTCTTGAAGTCAAATAAGGCATTTGAAAACTTACCATCTGGTAACTATTTATCCCGTAACTGCTTTTATATGCAAATCAACATTGTAAACCAATCCAAACACGTACTCCCCGAGTATGCCACATCGCTATCAGCAGGCATGGATCTCAGGGCCAATATCGATGCACCCATCACCCTTCAGCCATTGGAACGAAAGCTGATTCCGACAGGATTATTCATCGAATTGCCAGCGGGTTACGAAGCACAAATCAGACCTAGAAGTGGATTGGCACTAAAAAAAGGCATCACAGTGCTCAATTCACCTGGTACCATAGACGCAGATTATCGTGGCGAAATAGGCGTGATATTAATCAATTTATCAGCCGAACCATTCGAAATCAATGATGGCGAACGAATCTGTCAAATGGTGATTGCATCACATGTGCAAGCCACACTGGTGGAAGTTAATGAACTTGGATCCACTGAGCGTGGCGCAGGAGGATTTGGCCACACGGGCAAAAAATAAAACGAATATCAATCGTTGCAAGGACTTAAATACAAGTTACAACGCTGAATATCTGAACAATAGAGTATAGGCAATCAACTATAATTCCATTCAAGACACCACTTTATACTTGCTTTCAAAACAATTTTTATCAATGTTTCAAAAAACAATACTGGTAGTTGTGCTCATTTTAAGTTGCCTACACAGCAATGCAAAAAAAAAGCAGGAGTCCAATAGTAATAAAAGTTCGGCTATCACTGAGGCTACTCAGCGACAGTTCAACTATTACTTTTTTGAAGCATTAAGACTCCGTGAGGAAAAAAAACTGGACCAAGCCATTGAGCTATTTCAACTTTGTGCCAGTATAGATTCCACTGATGCCAGCTGCTATTCCGAAATAGGAAACATCTATTCGCAGATGGGACTACGCACAGAAGCCATCCAATCACTAGAAAAAGCGGTGGAGTATGCTCCCAAAAACTGGTGGTACAACAATCAATTAATCAGCATTTTATCAACAAGTAAAATTTACAAAAAGGGCGAAGAAGAATACTTTTATCACAACTTGCTAAAAGCAGTAGATATTGCCAAAAAACTGCAAAAAATATACCCCAACAAAGATGATGTTTATCGTGTACAAGGCGCACTCTACAGCCAGTTGAACTGGATAGATAAAGCCATCGAAGCATTTGATAAACTTGAAAAAGTAACCGATGTAAACATTGAAATATCATTGGTCAAATATCAACTATTCATGATGGTCAGCAAACCCAAAAAAGCGTTCAATGAACTGGACAAAATTGTGAATAAATACCCCAGCGAGTCGCGCTACAAAATCTTGAGAGCCGACCAATACCTCGCACAAAAACAAGCAAAAAAAGCATTTGACTACTACCAAGAGATTTTAAAAACCGAACCCGAAAACCCTTATGTGTTTTCATCTCTAGCAAAATACTACACTGAAATCAACCAATCTGATCTGGCTAAAACATACATTGTTAAAGCTTTAAAAAGCGACGAATTAGAGTTTAAAGAAAAAACAAGCATCCTCAAAGACTATCTAGAGCCACTGCTCAAAGACACTGCAAACATCAAGCAAATAGAGTCACTGATAAAACTGCTGGTAGAAAAATATCCGCTCGAAGAAGATATTCACGGCTACTATGCTTCGTTTCTAGAATACACCAAACG
>CANIXM010000190.1 GCA_947471245.1 Paludibacteraceae bacterium
CTTTCTGCTCGCAAAGGTTTTCATGGATTCATGGAAATGTTTATCATGAATATCAATGATGATGTAATCAAACCTTGTGTGGGAAAGGACTATAAGAAATTTGCCCCTTATTTGTTGACTGTTTTCTTTTTTATCTTTTTAAACAACCTATTGGGCTTGATACCTTTCTTCCCAGGAGGAGCTAATGTCACTGGCAACATTGCTGTCACTTTCGTATTGGCAGTGTGTACATTCCTTATTGTTAATCTTTTTGGGACAAAAGAGTATTGGAGAGAAATTTTCTGGCCAGAAGTGCCACTATGGTTGAAAGTACCTATACCATTGATGCCAGCCATAGAGTTAGTTGGTGTTTTCACCAAACCATTTGCATTAATGATTCGTCTTTTTGCTAATATATTAGCTGGACACTCGATTGTTTTGGGTCTGACTTGTTTGGTGTTCGTCACTGTGAAACTGGGTGTGGGAATGAATGCAAGTATGTCAGTGGTGTCTGTATTGTTCAGCGTATTCATCAGCTTGGTGGAATTGCTGGTGGCATACATTCAAGCGTATGTGTTCACCATGCTGTCGGCAGTGTTTATCGGTCTAGCACGGGTGGAACCACACCATGCACACAAACATGATTAATAGAAAAAATAATAATTTTCATAATAATATTACTAACTTTTAAATAAGAAGAACTATGTTACTAACTATTTTATTAGAAGCAGCTGCAGGTGCAGCAGGATTGGCAAAATTAGGTGCAGGATTGGGTGCAGGATTGGCAGCTATTGGTGCAGGTTTAGGTATCGGTCGTATTGGTGGTTCAGCAATGGATGGTATTGCTCGTCAACCAGAAGCAGGTTCAGACATTCGTATGGCAATGATTATTGCAGCTGCTCTTGTAGAAGGTGCTGCTCTATTTGCTATCGTAGTTTGTGGATTTATCCTGTAATCAAAGATTGAAGTTGTGTTAAGAATTTGGCGTCTAATTTTACGTGCAAACTACTATTTAGAACAGCTGTAACAAGCATCCAAATTTTCACAACTACTTAACTAATTTGTACTTTTTCCCTTGAGTGTAGGTTTACTTGTAAACCTACACTTTGTGGTAAGACAATTATTAATTATTCATCATAAATTTAATTAATTATGTCGTTGTTAATACCTGATTCCGGTCTGTTGTTTTGGATGGTGCTATCCTTTGGGATTGTATTTTTCATCCTAGCTAAGTTTGGTTTCCCTGTCATTGTCAAGATGGTGGAAGACCGAAAGTTGTATATTGACGAGTCGCTACAAGTGGCCAAACAAGCCCATGTGGAACTAGCCAAAGTGAAAGCTGATGGTGAGGCCATAGTAGATAACGCTCGCCGTGAGCAGGTGAAAATCTTAGCAGAAGCAGCTCAAACCAGAGATTTGATTGTAAAAGATGCCAAAGACAAGGCTCAAGTTGAAGCAATAAAGCTCATAGAAGATGCAAGAAAGCAAATATTGATTGAGAAAGAGGATGCAATTCGTGACATTCGTAGTCTGGTTGCCGAACTTTCAGTAGATATTGCCGAAAAAGTGCTTCGCGAAAAATTGGACAAAAAAGGTGGGCAGATGGATATGATCAATCGCTTACTGGATGAAATCAACATTTCAAAATCATAGTGCACAATGAATAATGGACTAATAGCGGCTAGGTATGCAACTGCACTTTTGGAGTATTCCAATGGTGGCAATGCTAGTGAACTAGTTTACAACGAAGCAAAAGCTGTGGCACAAAGTTTTATGCAATTTAGTGCGCTTAAGACTGTGCTAGACAACCCCGTGTTGGCAAAGCTAGAAAAGCAGAAAGTAGTAGCTATGGCTGCTGGTGGTAAGCTTAGCAAACCGTTGCAACGATTCGTCGAATTGCTGCTTGAGAAAAACCGTGAAGTTCATTTGCAATCCATTATGTTGAGGTATTTAGACCTTTATCGTAAGCAACAGAATATTCATTCTGGCAAACTTACCACAGCCTCAGTGGTCGATAAATCGACAGAAAAGCGTTTGGTAAGCATGATTCAAAATCATACAGGAGGCACAGTGGAAATTGAAAAGAATGTAGATCCCTCTATCTTGGGCGGTTTTCAATTCGAAGTGGATTTTGTTCGTTGGGATGCCAGCTTGAAAGGTCAACTTCAACGCATCAAGAACGACTACATGGAGAAAAACAAACGAGTCCTATAATCGATTAAGAAAGAACAATTAGCAATGAATAATAAGTCAGACATTTTTTCTGACTGCCATATTCAGCGTGCTTTACAAATTGTTAATTATTAATTATAAATTATTAATTAAGAAAAGATGTCAGATAATATTAAGGTGAGTGAAGTATCCGAGATTCTTCGGAGACAACTTGAAGGAATTGACACCAGCGTTCAATTTGACGAAGTCGGTACTGTTTTACAGGTAAGCGACGGTGTAGTTCGTATATATGGTCTAAGAAATGCCGAAGCCAATGAATTATTGGTGTTCGAAAACGGTCTTAAAGCCATTGTGATGAACTTAGAAGAAGACAACGTAGGTGCTGTTCTTCTTGGTTCAAGTAGCCAAATCAAAGAGGGTGATACCGTAAAACGAACCAAACGTGTAGCTTCTATCCATGTGAGTGAATCTATGCTTGGCCGTGTTATCAATCCACTTGGTGAAGCCATGGATGGTAAAGGTAAGGTAAGTGGAGACATGGTGGAGATGCCGCTAGAACGTAAAGCACCAGGTGTTATCTTCAGACAGCCAGTGAATCAACCACTTCAAACAGGATTAAAATCCATTGATGCAATGATTCCAATCGGTCGCGGACAACGTGAGTTGATTATTGGTGACCGCCAAACCGGTAAAACAAGTATTGCTATTGATGCGATTATCAATCAACGTGCCAATTTTGAAGCTGGCGACCCAGTATATTGTATCTATGTAGCCATTGGACAAAAGGGTTCTACCGTGGCTACCATAGTCAATAAACTTCAGGAACATGGTGCGATGGATTACACTGTAATTGTTGCAGCCAATGCTTCTGATCCAGCAGCGATGCAGTATTTTGCTCCTTTTGCTGGTGCTGCAATTGGGGAATATTTTAGAGACACTGGTCGTCACGCTTTGGTGGTATATGATGATTTGTCAAAACAAGCTGTAGCATATCGCGAGGTATCTTTGATTCTTCGTCGTCCTTCTGGACGTGAGGCTTATCCTGGTGATATCTTTTACTTGCACTCACGCCTACTGGAAAGAGCTGCACGTGTAATTTCACAACCTGAAGTTGCAGCCAAGATGAATGACCTTCCAGCAAGTCTTGTAGGAAAAGTAAAAGGTGGTGGCTCATTAACTGCGCTTCCGATTATTGAAACTCAAGCTGGTGACGTGTCAGCATACATTCCAACCAACGTTATTTCCATCACCGACGGTCAGATATTCTTGGATACCGACTTGTTCAACCAAGGTAATCGCCCTGCTGTAAACGTTGGTATTTCAGTATCACGTGTGGGTGGTAATGCTCAGATCAAAGCGATGAAGAAAGTAGCTGGTACATTGAAAATTGACCAAGCTCAGTTCCGCGAATTGGAAGCTTTTACCAAATTTGGAGGTGATATGGATGCGGTAACAGCCATGACCATTGACAAAGGACAAAAGAATACACGTCTTCTGGTTCAACCACTTCATCAGCCAATGGCAGTTGAGAAACAAATTGCGGTACTTTATTGCGGTACAAATGGACTCCTCGCAGGTGTTCCTCTTAATAAAGTACAAGACTTTGAACGTGAGTTTTTGATGGTACTGGAACTGTCTCACAAGTCTGATGTGCTCGAGCCTCTAAAGGCTGGTGATATCAATGATAGTGTGATTGCAATTTTGAAACAAGTAGCTGCTGAGGTAGCAAAACGCCTAACAGTATAAATCAGTTAGCAGTTATCAATGAACAGTTAACAATCGTATTTTTAATTTTCAATTTTCGAACCTAGTTTGAAAATTGAAAATTGAAAAATTGAAAAATAAATTTATGAGTTCATTAAAAGAAATTAAAACAAGGATTCAGTCGGTTAAGTCCACTCAGAAGATAACATCTGCCATGAAGATGGTGTCTTCGGCTAAGTTGCGCAAAGCTCAGAAAACAATCGAGAATTTCTTTCCGTATGAACAGCGATTGAATGGCTTGTTGAATAACTTTTTAAGTGCTGAAGAAGATAGTGTTTCAGTTTTTGCTGATAGTCGTGAGGTCAGTCGAGTAGCCATAGTTGTGTTTGCATCTAATTCGAGCTTATGTGGTGGTTTTAATGCCAATGTGATTAAACGCATGAATCTGATTGTCAAAGAACACCTAAGTCTGGGTAAAGAGAATATCTTAATTTATCCTGTGGGCAAGAAGATATTTAAAGCGACTAAAAAGCTGGGATTTGAGCCACAAGGCAACTATGAAGCCATGGCCGATAAGCCCAACTATGCACAAGCAGTGGAGCTTGCCAATCAAATCATGGAATTGTTTCAATCCAAGACGGTTGACAAAGTCGAATTGATTTATCACCATTTCAAGAGCAAAAGTTCGCAAGTGATAACCTCTGAGACCTATCTGCCTTTTCAATTGACCAAGCCAGAGGCTGGTGCTGTGTCTAGCAATTATTTAGTAGAACCTGACCGTGCTTCTATACTTGAAGAATTGATACCCAAAGTGTTACGATTGAAGATTTATACCGCATTGTTGGACTCGAATGCTTCTGAGCATGCTGCTAGAACGATGGCCATGCAAATTGCAACTGATAATGCCGATGATATTCTACAAAATTTATCGTTGCTTTATAATAAGTCTAGACAGCAAGCCATTACCAATGAGCTGTTGGATATTATGGGAGGTTCATTCAAATAAGAACAGCATTTTAA
>CANIXM010000191.1 GCA_947471245.1 Paludibacteraceae bacterium
CATAAAATGATGTTTATGCCAGCTACTTGCACACTTCTTTTCTACAAAAACAAAGAAAAATCAGACATCGCATTCCAGCAAAAAGCCAGTTATGTTTTTGAAAAAGAGCCTGACATCTACTCACAGTTCGAAACTGGCGATCGGAACTTTGAATGCACCAAACGACCCATGATTATGCCACTTTGGATTTGCTGGTCCATGTACGGTAAGGAATTGTTCTCGTCAAAACTAGAGTACCTGTGCCGACTCACGGAATATGCGTACAAGGCTTTGCGTGCAGAAAGTGATTTCACCACCATCCATCGACCCGAGACCAACATCCTCTGTTTCAAATACACACCTATCAACTTTCACGATACTGAAATTCCAGACCTGCAAATCAGAATCCGAAACCAGATAACCAAAAGAGGAACGTTTTTTATTTCTAAAATTGACCTCAATGACGACGGAGCTTTACGAGTCGTGTTCATGAACCATGAGATAGAAATGCATCATTTCTATGAACTGCTAGATGAAATCAGAATCATCGGTCAGGAAATCATCAACGAAGAAAAATTAAACCACATCTATAACATAAACTAAAAAACAACACACCACAATGGAAAAACAATCCAATGAATTAGACAAAAAAACTGCCGACAAAACCATCGAGCAATTTATTCAAAAACTGATTCCTGAAACGGAATTAAAACCCAAATCCATCGAAGTTGTAACCAAGCTTCCTAGCTTCCTTGACAAAATGAAAGCCTGCGAAACCCATTTTGGAACAAGCTACGCAGAATTAGACCACGACATTCAAGACGCAGTGGTGCTAAGAAGACTTCAGCAAATGACCAACACACTCTTGTTAAACCCGTTATGGAAAGACCGTTTGGGACAAGGTGGTGTAACATCTGCACCCAAAAATTTTGAAGAATGGCAAAACATTCCAATTTCGGATAAAAACACCGTGCAAGATTTCTTTTCGGGAACACGACCAGGAATAGTGGTGCCTATTGAAAACAATGGATTTGAAATCGTAGCCAGTGGTGGAACGTCAAGCGGCATTCCGAGTGAAACTGTTTACTCTCTCCGAGAACTGCACGACACCTACAAAATAGCTGGTGACTTTATGGGCAAATACCAGTTGAGCAACTATCTAAAAACCGATTTGCCTAAATGGGTAGTGACCACACTGGCTGACTACCAAATGTGGAGTAGTGGCACCATGGTAGGCGGTGTTTTACAGCACATTCCAGGTGTAAACTACATCGGTGCGGGTCCCATTCGTCAAGATTTATTCCAACACATGATGAATTATTCAGGACTGAAAGTATTTATGGGAATCACCAGAGGCATTGCACTCTTGAGTGAATTTGCCACAGGACTATCCGAAGAAGCAAGAAACAGCCTAGTGGTAGGAATGTATGGTAGTGGGGTTCTATCCGAATATGATCGTTGCCTTTTAAAAACTGTTTATCCTAACATAAATATCCTCAGCTATTTTGCAGCCACTCAGGCAGAAACTATTGGTTTACAACTAGATGCCGAATATCCAGAACTGGCAGCTATACCTGGACTGCATCTGATAGAAATCGTAGATAAAGATGGTAAATGGGTGAAAGAAGGGGAAGAAGGCGACCTGGTGGTAACCAGACTTCATGCTCATGAAGCACCAGTTCCTCGCTTTAAGATTGGAGATAAAATGGTGAGACGACCAAATATTGATGGAAAAGGGCTGAAAACCCAACAATTTGAATTTGCAGGTAGAAGCGCAGACATCATCCACCTGGGCGACACCCAATTTCCTGCACTTCCAACCTACGAATCGCTTTCCAAATCGCTTGTAGCTGGCAAGATTTTGGATCTGCCTGCCGTGGCAAAAGAAATACAAATCATCAACAATCGCAAAAATAGAACTTTAACCATACTTGCGGCTGTAGATGATGCAGAGGAAAAGACATCCAAACTAAACGAAGCATTGGAAAATAAAGGAACAAGTAAACTGGTAATGGAAGCATTGACCAAGTCACTTTCTCTGTTTAATAAAGGCGAAGCTTCAACCGATTATCTGGAACATACAGGATACAAATTTGAACTAAAACTTGTCAACAAAGATTCAGAAGAAATTTTCAGAACAAGTGTTGGTAAAACGCCACTACTCAGAGACATTATTTAATCAAGTAAACAAAACTATTCAATATCATGCAAAAAAGTATAGACATCAATATTGTCGTTGATTCAGTGGGAGCACTATCCAACAAAAAGTTGGAAGGCAGCATCTGGCTAATGGACAACAGCGCATTTGAAGGTGAGGGACAAGGCACTACAAATCTATCTTCTATCTGCGTAGGCGGACAAGTGGTGAATTGGAAAATTACAGCCGTGGATTTACAAACTCCTGCAACCATCAAATTTATCTCATTCTTTGATGTGGACAAAGAGTGGAATCCGGACGAGATTTATTACGAAAACTCAAACCTACTGGATGCCAAGCAATGGTCGGCCATCGTTCCCATCACCATGACTATCGGAAAAGAATACCGATATAGACTTGCTGTCCAAATTGGCGAAGGCAAAAACAGCGTCATGTACATTGATTCACCCACATTAGTCCGAATTTAAATAGCCAAATAGGTGCTATAATGAAATAGGTGGATAAACCACTCAAGATAAATACTCAATCACATGGAACACATTATTCAATTCAATTATAAAAAAAAGGCCACATGGTTTTGCCTTTCGGCAAATTGATTTGATTGACAAAAGAATAAAACGCAGTTTTATTTCTATGTGCTCAAAAAAAACATTTTACAAATTAAATTAAAATGGGGTTTAAAAATGTGTTCTACTGTGTTTTGAAAAGAATAACCACCTTAAGTATTATAGAGTCGCTTAATTGATTTATTAGAATCATTTTATCAAAAATCAAAAAAAATATGAGCCAAGAAATAACAGTATTAGCAATTATTGATACAGAGGCTGCATTGGCGGCCAATTCACTCGAGGGCAATATCTATTTCATAGATAACCTACGGAAAACTGGTTCCACAGGAGTGGGAACGAGTGACCTTAACTCCATGGCCAACAGCAGTCATTGGGCTACCGGCGAACAAGCTTATGAGCCGTTGTTCAACTGGCTGGTATTTCCACTCAATGGTGTTGTCCCAACTTTGCCTAGAGACTATATCAGAAACTTAGCCAAGGCCAATGATAATAAATTGATGAATAATATAAAAATCAGTCATCCTGAACATACCAATCCAACTTCTAAAACTGAGGGGAATAGCGATACGTCTCCTAAGCCAATCACAAATGTTCAGATGCCAAAGTTAGATTTTGTCCAAACAAAAATCAGAGCAGCTAGTGGCGAAATTCGCGATGCTGGAATGAAGTTGATTGATAGAGAGGGTAGTTTCGTTCAGGCTACTCAACCCGATCTTGATTATATGAATCACATCCTTCCAAGAATCACTGCCATCACTGGCGAAGCCGTTGATAAAGGAGTTTTATTTCCAGCACAATACGGCACACCACTTGCGGTAGATAATGGTTGGTATTTTAGTGCAACCGTAAGTTCTGCCGTGCCAGGAATCTATAGCTATACTTTGCACATCACGCTGTACAAACTAGAGCAGCAGAACGAAAATGAATACATTTGGGAACCAATGTGTTTCACACATGATTTGAAAATAACTGTGGTGAGTAATCCCATGATTAATGGCTTCACGTGGGCAGGCTTAGGTTACTTGCCATTGCCATTAGAAGAGCAACCCATCTATCAAACAAGTGAAACTTTTAAATAAAAAAACGAACATGAGAAGAACAACCATAATGACTATAGTGGATGTAGTCGGAGCATTGGCTGACGACAGCTTAAATGAAAATATGTACTTGATAGATGACAACAAATCCAATGGATCGTTGGACGAAGCGACAGAATCATTAAAAACTGCAGTTAATATTGGTGATGTTGTCACCTGGACAGTTTTTAGTTTAGAACCAGAATCGTACGTGGAGCTAACTAAGATAGAAATTGACCCACAGTATTGCGTTCCCACTATAAAGTACTATCCAAACTCTGATGTCTGTTATTGGGAGGGTACTATACTCAAAGATCTTGATAGTGTGCCGTATTCAATTGCTGTGATAGTTGGAAATTCGGATACAGAGCTCATTACATCTGATGGTCCATGTTTTATACAGGCACTTCAATAATTTTATTAGTGTTACCTAATTAACAATATTCAAAATACTATAACAATAATGAATACTCAACCAAATTCAACACCCACTACTGATACTCCAGTAAAAAAGACCTATAAGGCCTTTAACTCGGTTCAGCTCAACATTGTTACCATCGTTGATGTGGCAAAAATACTTCGAAATGACTCAGCTGAAGGCTGCGTGTACATGATGGACAATAATGTGAACAGTCAAGGACAAGGCACTTCCAACTTGCAAACCGTTTGTAAAGGTGGACAAACGCTTAATTGGATTATTTACGCCATGGATTCAAATCAACTGCCAGATGGCAGTTGGCCTGCTTCGGTCAGAATCAACAATCTCGTTTTTGTAGAAAATGATAGAACTGAAACCGAAACACTTAGAGTATGTGACGAGTTGAAAATTTATGGCGGCCCAGATCGAATCAACTCTAGATACACACCAGTGTATTATTATTGGGCAGGTACAGTAAGTCCGTCTATTGAGGGAGGAATATATAACTATCGTCTTGTTTTACAAATAGATATCCCTGGTCAAAGTGAAAGTCTGTATTACAACTTTGACACACCGTCATTGCTGGTACTGCCGCAAGTCTAAAAGTGGATCTATTTTTTTTAGCCAAAATGGGCTGACCCCAATTATAGAGAGTCA
>CANIXM010000192.1 GCA_947471245.1 Paludibacteraceae bacterium
GAAACGTGTTACCAGTTGGTCATTAAACCTTGGATCTGGTAAAAGTGGTCTTTTCTTTGCCGCTCTTTTTCTCATTTCTTTTTTTTTAAAAAAAGTCTTAACGTCTTAAGGTCATAATGTCATAATGTAAAAAAATTACACTTTTGACTTTAGACTTTAGACTTTAGACTAATTTACAATCATTTATTTATCAACATACTCGTAAGTAACACCCACGGACAACTTACGACAATAGACTAACAATCATGGAAAACATCAAACTATCTATCGACAAAGCATTTGGATTTGTATCCAATGAAAGTGTGGCTGCTTATGAAAAACAAGTGGCCGAAAGCAATGCCAAACTTCACCAAGGCACTGGTCTTGGCAATGACTTCCTTGGCTGGCTCAACCTTCCATCGTCCATAGACGATGCGCACCTATCCGACATCGAAGCTACAGCTAAAATCCTTCGCGACAATTGTGAAGTGGTGGTTGTAGTGGGCATCGGCGGTAGCTACCTCGGTGCAAAAGCTGTTATAGACGCACTATCCAACAGTTTCGACTGGTTGCAAACTGAGCGCAAAGCACCAGTAGTGGTATATGCGGGTCAAAACATTGGCGAAGATTATCTATACGAGCTTCAAGAACTGTTGAAAAACAAGAAATTTGGTATCGTATCCATTTCTAAATCAGGAACTACTACCGAACCTGCCTTAGCATTCCGCCTACTGAAAACACAGTTGGAGCAACAACAAGGCAAAGCGTCAGCAAAACAACTAATTGTTGCCATCACCGACAAATCACGTGGTGCATTACGCACATTGGCTACACAGGAAGGCTACAAAACCTTTGTGATTGAAGATACCATCGGTGGTCGTTTCTCTGTACTTTCACCCGTAGGATTGCTTCCTATTGCTGTAGCTGGATTTGATGTGCGTCAGTTAGTAAGCGGTGCTTTGCAGATGGAGCAAGTGTGCGGACAGGACACTCCTTTTGCCGAAAACCCTGCTGCGCAATACGCTGCCGTGCGCAACGCCTTGTATCAAAGTGGCAAGAAAATTGAAATATTGGTCAATTACCACCCAAAACTTCACTTTGTGTCAGAATGGTGGAAACAGCTTTTCGGTGAAAGCGAAGGCAAAGACGGCAAAGGCATTTTCCCTGCTGCTGTGGACTTTACCACCGACCTTCACTCCATGGGACAATGGATACAAGACGGTGAGCGTACCATTTTCGAAACCGTCATCACAGTAAAAGAAAGCAATTACACCACCGTGTTCCCAACCTCAGAAGACAACCTCGACGGACTCAACTTCCTTGCTGGCAAACGTGTGGATGAAGTAAATAAAATGGCTGAATTGGGCACCATGCTTGCACACTTGGACGGTGGCGTGCCCAATTTGAAAATTGAATTACCAAAACTAAATGAATACTACCTCGGACAGATGATTTATTTCTTCGAGAAAGCGTGTGGCATCAGCGGTTACCTGCTGGGCGTCAATCCATTTGACCAACCAGGAGTAGAAGCCTACAAAAAGAACATGTTCGCACTGCTCGAAAAACCAGGCTTCGAGGCCGAAACCAAAGCCATCAAAGCAAGATTGTAAACCAACTTTTACCAATAATCAAAGACCGCTCAGGATAAAACTCCGAGCGGTCTTTTGTTTTATACGGCGACTCATTTTTATAGGGAAACTTTTGTATATTGAAAATTAAGTTTTAAGTTAGACTACATTGAGTGGAGAAAACTTTTACTGCAATATGGGTGTTTAATATGCGTATAATACATTTTACAAACAGGTTTATAACTAAAACAACAGTTGACATAGGGCTGACTACCCAAATTGGCAAATAGATAAAAGTGGGACGGAATCCACTAAAAAAGACTGTTCTCGTTCAGTCAATTCAATGAGAGGCGATATCCGAAATGCCAGATAGTAGGAAAATTAATTGAAAAGAATATGTTAAATTTAAAAGCAAAATACACATTTGTTTCCCCCTCTACGAATAACACATATGTTTTACATGTACAAACAGGACCACTAACAAACCCAATTATAACTTTAGATAATCCAAATTGTATTGGTTGGACAATATTAGAAGGCACTTTTATTACAATAATTGAAGGCAAATCAACTACTTACAACGTCAAAGGCGGCCAAACAACATTTATTTACAATGGGTTATGGCAAAGCGCAAGCAGTTCTCCAGATGGTCCAGGTGGTTCTCCATGGTGCCAAGGTATTGATAGATTATTCATTTCAGTTACTAGCGAGAGGGGTAATACGAGCATTTTTGCTACAGATAATAACACCATTACTATTGCGTTCGAAGGAGTACTATCCGATACAGCTACATTAGTAAGTTCAATATTCCCACCACAATAATCATAAGGAAAGCTAAAAACTTGCCGATAACATGTGCTTTGCGTCAGGGGGCTGTTGGATCTGGAATCAGTTTTATGTTCCGAAACCCGTCTGTACGCAAAGTCATAAACCCCTAACGCATGATTTGTAGCAGTATAAAGACCTGTCCGAAATGTCAAAACAGATTTGAAAGTAGTATTTATGACAAGATTTCGGCACTTAACACATTGCCATTCCAAGATTTTGACTGCCTGTGTCCCAACTGTGCAAATGAAAGCAAGAAAACCAAGAGAGCAAATTACAAAGTGATACAAGATTATTATTTTGACGAACAAGGCAACTGCGTTTTTACAGCCGCCTACCATCTCCAAAGGGGTTACTGCTGTAGAAATAATTGCAGACATTGTCCATACTAACTAATTTAAGATACAGATTATGGCAAAACTATTTTTACTAAAACCCGACTTCACCGACACCAATGCCGACAGCAAAGGGCTGAAATACTATTGTCCTCATTGCGCCATTGTGGAAGGTGTACTGTCTTATTTTCCTGAGCTAAAAGAACGAATAGAAATTGAATACGTTGATTTTGCACGACCGAGACCCACAGTAATTGCTACTATTGGAGAAGAAAACCAAAGTTGCCCCGTGCTCATCATTGATAAAAATGAAACCACGGTTGACACCAGCTATTTCAGTGCGTATGGCGATAAATTATTTGTCAACTCCACGAAACTGATTTGCAGGTTTCTAGCCGACAACTACGGAGTATCTTACTCACATTAATCCCGAATTATTCATTTGATTTAAAATTAGCTAAAAATCACATCCTCAACTTGAAGATGTGATTTTTTTATGATAAAAAAATCCTAAATTTGCATAGTCTCCTTAATCGCTAATGACATTCCTAAACTTGTTATTTACACACAGGATATTTTTAGTCCATGAAAAAAAAACGCATATTTATAAGTAGTGTTCAGAATGAGTTTGGTGAAATCCGGAGTGAACTTTGCGATTATATAAATGCAGATGCTCTATTGGGACGGTTTTTTGAGCCCTTTATTTTTGAGGCTCTACCAGCTATCGACCAACAAGTCAAACATGTATATCTTGAAGAGGTTGCAAAGTGCACTATTTATTTAGGATTGTTTGGAAAAGAATATGGATTTCAAAACCCGAATGGTATCTCACCTACAGAATTAGAATTTGACGAAGCCACTCGCTTTCATCTCACAAGACTTGTTTTTATCACCCATCATCCAGATGAAAGTAGGCATCCAAAAGAACTAGCGCTAATCGAAAAAGCTCAAGAGGTATTAGTTAGAAAGACATTCTCTAACATTGACGATCTCAAAGCTTCGGTGTACGCTGCATTGGTACACTATCTGGTAGAAAAAGAAATTATACGGACTTCACCGTTCGATGCTTCATACTCAGACAAAGCTCAGCTACAAGATCTGGAAATCGAAAATATCAAAGAGTTTGTACGCCTTGCTAGATCAAAGAGAGGTTTTCCGTTGCAAGAGACGGACAATATTGAAAAGATATTGACTCACCTCAATATATTCGACAATAACAAGTTGACCCATGCAGCATTGTTATTGTTTGGAAAAGAGCCACAACGATTTTTTATCAGCTCAGAAGTCAGATGTGCCCTATTTCACAGCACCATTGTGGAAAAGCCAATCCCTTCTTACAAAGTGTTCAAAGGTACAGTATTTGAATTAGTGGTACAGACAGTTGAGTTTATTCTGTCTAAACTAGACTATTCGATAGGTACCCGATCAGAACAAATTCAAATACCAGGCAAATATGAGATTCCGAAGGAAGTTATCACAGAGGCGGTAGTAAATGCTATTGTACACCGTGACTATACCTCCAATGCTAGTGTACAAGTAATGATGTTTAGAGATAGAATAGAAATATGGAATCCTGGAACATTGCCATTGGGGTGGAGTACAGACAAACTCAAACAACTTCACACCTCCGTCCCTGCCAATCCGCTGTTGGCAGAACCAATGTACCTCGCAGGATATGTAGAACGACTAGGCACTGGAACTTCGGATATGGTTCAAAAATCATTAGCCGCTGGCTTAGCTGAGCCTCAGTTCATTCAGGAGGACCATTTTATAACAATTTTATACCGTCCATTAAAAACAAAAACCGCACAAGTCACCGCACATGTTACCGCACAAGTTACCGCACAAGTTAACATGCTCGTTGACACCATAAAAGGCGAAATGACAAGAACCGAACTCATGCAAGCCTTGAAGCTAACTCACAGACAGTCATTCACCGAAACATATCTATTACCTTCTTTAAATCAGGGACTTATAGAAATGACTCAACCTGAAAAACCCCGAAGCATCAACCAAAAATACCGCATAACAAACAAGGGAAAAGCACTACTCACAAGCATACATGAGCATGATTCAAAATTGGAAAACGAAGTTGACACCGCACATGTTACCGCACATGTTACCGCACAAGTTAACATGCTCGTTGA
>CANIXM010000193.1 GCA_947471245.1 Paludibacteraceae bacterium
AGTGGAAAAATATTGCCAGGTATGTTTGCTCGG
Source organism: Paludibacteraceae bacterium (assembly GCA_947471245.1). GTDB lineage: Bacteria > Bacteroidota > Bacteroidia > Bacteroidales > Paludibacteraceae > Paludibacter. The sequence continues at coordinate 34 of CANIXM010000193.1, forward strand.
GTAAAAATGGAGTTTGGAGCTGCTCAAAGAGTGATGGCTCCAGATCAATCCATTGTGAAACAAACAGGCTCTGGCGCTAAGTTTATATATGTGTTGAGTGATAATAAAGTAGAGTTCAGACAAGTAGAAGTTGGGCGTAGAGTGGATGATTTGGTTGAAATCCTATCTGGCATCAATCAAGGAGAAAAATTAGTAGTTTCAGGTCAATCCAAATTGTCTGATGGATGTGAAGTTAATGTTATAAAGTAGTATCAATTAATAAAATACATACACCATGAGTTTATATGAAAGTGCGGTAAAAAAGCCTGTAATGACAGCCCTCGTATTTGTAGGGGTGATTGTCTTAGGCTTATTTGCCTTCAAGAAGCTCCCCATTGATTTATTACCAAAGATAGAAACCAATTCTATCATGGTACTGACCACCTATAATGGGGCAAGTGCTACCGACGTTGAAACCAATGTTACTAGACCGCTGGAAAATTCCCTAAATACTGTTTCCAATCTAAAAAGTATCAAATCTACTTCTAGGGAAAACCGTTCAATCATAACCTTAGAGTTTGATTATGGCTTGGATATCAATGTGGTAACTAATGACATTCGAAACAAATTGGACATGGTGAAATCCTATCTGCCAGATGGGGTGCAAGATCCAGTTATTTTTAAGTTTAGCACAGATATGATTCCTGTGTTGATGCTTACTGCCACAGCTGATAAGAGTTTGCCCGGTTTGTACAAGATCTTGGATAATAATGTGGCCAACCCATTGGCTCGTATTAATGGTGTGGGATCAGTGTCCATTATTGGTGCTCCTCAGCGTGAAATTCAAGTCTATGTAGATCCCATAAAACTGGAAGCCTACAAACTGACTATTGAACAGTTGGCTCAGTTTATCCGAATGGAGAATGTGAATACACCAGCTGGGTCGATGGATGTGGGTAGTCAAACTTACTCCTTGAGGGTAGAGGGTGAATTTAAAGATGCTAGCGAATTAAATAAAATTGTAGTTGGTCATGCTGGTGGAAAAGTAATTTACCTTTCGGATGTAGCAGTAATCAAGGATGGGAGTGAAGAGCGAACTCAACAAAGTTTTCGCAATGGCATTCAAGGTGCATCACTGATTGTACAAAAGCAATCGGGAGCCAATACGGTGCAAATAGCTAAGGCTGTGATGGCTGAATTGCCCAATATACAGAAAAATCTTCCGTCGGATATTAAGCTTGAAGTGGCTTTTGATACTGCCGAAAGTATTATCCAAACCATAGATGGATTGACAGAAACGGTGGTGTATGCATTGATTTTTGTGGTATTGGTGGTGCTGTTTTTTCTTGGTAGATGGAGAGCTACCATTATCATTGTGCTTACTATTCCTGTATCACTGATTGCAGCATTTATTTATCTTGGTTTTACTGGTGGTACTATTAATATTATTTCCTTAAGCTCCATCTCTTTGGCCATTGGACTGGTGGTGGACGATGCCATTGTGGTGTTGGAAAATATTACCACACATATCGAAAAGGGCAGCAGACCTCTTAGTGCAGCTATTCATGCTACCAATGAAGTTGCTTTATCCATTATCGCATCTACATTAACCATTATTGCTGTGTTCTTCCCGCTTACGATGATTCCTGGTATGGCAGGGGTGATGTTTGCACAACTTGGGTGGATGGTTACTATCATCATTACTGTGTCCATGATTTGTGCTTTGACTCTGACTCCGATGATGGCCTCTAAGATGATGCGTTTGAATCCGAAAAGAAGCAAGTGGTTTACCAAATTATATGGTCCTATCGAACGATTCTTGGGTTGGTTAGATAATTCTTATGCCAATATTGTCAATTGGGGGGCTAGGCATCGGTGGAAAGTAATGGGATTTGCAACCTTGTTTTTTATGTTGAGTTTAGTGCCAGCTTTTATGGGATTGATCGGTACTGAAAACTTTCCTGCAGAGGACAATGGTAGGATAGCGGCAAGTGTAGAAATGCCAGTTGGAACTAAAATGCAGATTACCAGAGATGTGTCTGCAAAGTTGGTTAAATTGTGGAGAAGCAAATATCCAGAAATGCAGATGGTGAATTTCTCTGTAGGGCAAGCAAGTAGTAAAAATGTGTTTGGCTCTTTTCAGGCCAATGGTGCAAATCTGGCATCATTTAATGTCACACTGTCGAAGTTAAACGAAAGAAAAAGATCCATGTTTGAAATATGCGATAGCATGAGACACGACATGGAGCAAATGCCCGAAATACGCAAATTTACAGTTATTGCTGGAGGTGGAATGAACATGATGGGTGGTCAATCTACTTTAGATTTGGAGATTTATGGCTATGATTTTGCACATACTGACAAAGTAGCAGCGGAGATGGCTAAGCGAATGAAAAAAATTCCTGGATTGGTTAACGTTAGTGTTAGTCGTCAAGACTATACACCAGAATATCAAGTAGAATTTGATAGAGAAAAGTTAGCTTCCAATGGGTTGAATATTGCTACAGCTTCAAGCTATTTGAACAATCGCATTAATGGAATGACAGCGTCACTGTTTAGAGAAGATGGCGAAGAATATAGTATTGTGGTGGCTTATGCTCCTGAGTTCAAGAAGTCCATTGAAGATGTGGAGAATATCATGATTTATAATCAACAAGGTCAATCCATTCGGTTGAAGGATTTGGGTAAAGTAGTTGAGCGCTTAACTCCACCTACCATAGAGCGAAAAAATCGTCAACGCATCATTACCGTCTCATCTTCAGTGTCAGGAGCTACTTTAGATAAAGTGGTAAAAGATTTGAACAATGAATTGGCAAAAGTAGAAATACCACAAGATGTCAACACAAAGATAGGTGGGGCTTTTAAAGATCAGCAGGAGTCTTTTTCTGATTTAGGTAGTCTGCTATTGATTATCATTTTGCTTGTATTTATTGTAATGGCATCACAGTTCGAATCATTGACCTACCCATTTATCATCATGTTCTCTGTACCATTTGGTATTTCAGGGGTAATTATAGCTTTGGCCATTACAGGAAGTACTTTCAATGTGATGACTTTCGTAGGTGTAATCATGCTAGTAGGTATCGTAGTGAAAAATGGTATCGTGTTGGTGGATTATATCAACCTCAATCGTGAACGCGGCATGGGTGTGATTCAAGCCGTGGTAAAAGGAGGAAAGTCTCGTCTTCGTCCTGTATTGATGACCACTCTTACGGCTGTGTTGGGTATGCTTCCACTGGCATTGAGCAAAAGTGAAGGTTCTGAAATGTGGCGACCAATGGCTATTACTGTGATCGGAGGACTTACTGTTTCCACGGCTTTGACACTGATAGTAATCCCAACTTTGTACGCTATATTTGCTGGTGTAGGAGTAAGGCGCAATCATAGACGCATTCTAAGAAAAGCCTTAGAAAAGGAAAATACAAATAACAATTAATAGTCAATAATAAATTTAGTCACAACTATCCCCTCTGAAAGTCCCCCCTCGGGGGATTTAGGGGACTAAATTATAAACAGATGAAATCAATATTTATATCATTTGATCAAGCTTATCATGAGCAGATTTTGGATGTGCTAAGTTCCAACAATGTTCGAGGATTTACAGGCTGGCAAGAGGTGCAGGGTAGGGGAACTAAAACGGGAGAACCCCGTTTGGGAACTCATGCTTGGCCTTCGTTGAATGCTGCTATGATGACCATCGTAGAAGACGAAAAGGTAAAACCCATTTTAGATAATCTTCGAGCACTCGATGCTACTTCCAAAACCATGGGAATTCGTGCATTTGTCTGGAATATCGAAGATGGTATGTAAGATTTTGTAGACGGGTAAATAAGTAGATAACAACAAAATCGCCTCAAGAAATTTTTCTTGGGGCGATTTTGTTGTTGGATATGCGGTATGTTATGCTTTCGCAACTAAGAAGAATTCTCCATTCGCTGGAACAAGGTTGTCCGCTCTGTTATGAAAGTACATGTCTGTCATATCTCTGGTTGAGATTGTTTTGACATTTTTTAGACCTACGGATTCTGCAAGTTTTGTAATTTCTTCGGGAGCGAAAAAACTAACAAAAGGTGTCCCTGAAGCTGCGGCTCCCTTGATTGACATTTCCATCAAGACCTTGTCTTCGCCCTCCAGTAGCTCTAAAGGCAAATAAAATGATATTGCAATAGTGGAATTTGATGCAAGCGAAGTCATTTTCTTCAGGGTGTCAATAATCGCTTCCTCTGTAAGATATAGGGTTACACCAGTACAAGAAACAAATGCAGTTTGGTTTATGTCAAAGCCGTAACTAATAAGCTGATCCAACCACGATGTAGTTTCAAAGTCAGTAGGGACAAAATGAAGATTGTTTGATATTCTATACCCATTCTCAATTAGCTTTTCTTTTTTCCAAGCTAGTGTGTCAGTTTGGTCTATCTCGTAAATGTCTATATGCGAACTTATAGCCGCATTTCGTTGAGTAAAGCTATCAAGACCAGCACCAAGCAAAACATACTGTGCCACGCCTTTTGAAATTTGCTCCTTTGCCAAATCTTCAATAAACCGTGCACGAGCCACAATAGAAGTTCGCAGGGACTTAGTAAATTTCATGTCTGGTCGCTCTTGCCAACCTTCTTCAGGCTTGATGAGATTAAATCCTACCTCATCTTCAATTACATAAGGTTTATCGTCTATTTGGACGTGTAAAGCTCTCCATAGAGCTGTTCTTAATGCTGTATTGTCTGGTTGCTTTTGTGGCATGCTGTTTTAGGTGTTATTTTCTATAATCATAACATTCGGGATTATAATTTGGTTTATCCAAGGCTTTGCCATTGGGCTAGGATATTTTGCCCTTTAC
>CANIXM010000194.1 GCA_947471245.1 Paludibacteraceae bacterium
AACCGTGGTTGCGGTAAAGACTTGTTAAGTAGGAAGTATGGATTTTATCCGTATCCATTTCTCTATACAGTTTTTTTATTTCAGAGGTAATTTGTAGAAGAATTTCTTCTCTGTTGTACTCCCGCCCTGTAATTTGTGCCAATGAAATAGGATTCGGCGCATCACTTATGAATTCGGTTTGATTCACATTGAGCCCAACACCGATGATACTAAACTGAATTTTACCTTTTTGAAGTGAGTTTTCTATTAAGATTCCTGCTATTTTCTTGTCTTTCCAATAGATATCATTGGGCCATTTGATGCAAATGTCCGAAGTGTATTGTTCCAATGTGTTTTTGATAGCGAGGCTGATGATTTGTGAGATGATAAATTGCTTTTCTATTTCGATGTGTTCGGGATATAAGACTATGCTGAAAAGAAGATTTTTTCCAGCCTCAGATTCCCACGTGTTGCCCACTTGCCCTTTTCCAGCTGTCTGAAAATCTGTGCTGATGATGGTCCCCTCTGGGAGTCTTTCACTGCGCAACCGTTGACGTAGTAAGTCGTTGGTAGAATGAGTTTCTGGTAAAGATATTACGTTCATTTGTTTCTCTTCTTGTGTAAAGAATGGTGAGTGGCTGTGCTGATTTCAAGTAAAAAATCCTCCATTTTTTGAGTTACAGCTTTGTAGTTGCCATTCGAATTGTTGATAAGGATAGCAAATGCTAAGCTCTGAGTGCTAGTGTACAAATAACCAGCGTAGCATTTTACCCGCGCAATGGTCCCACTTTTGGCATGTACCTTGCCTTGCAGTGAGGTGTTTTTCAGGAAGTTTTTGAGCGTGCCCGATTCTCCAGCCACGGGAAGTGAATGGTAAAATGTGCTGTCATTTTTACTTTTGGTGCGCATGTAGGTGAGTAGGTCCACATAAAACTTGGCTGACACCCCATTGGCTGGTGAGAGTCCACTACCATCATTGAGAAACAGCTGGTCGGTACTCAGTCCTTTGTCTTTCCAGTATTCCTTGATGACTTTGATAGCGCAGGCAGCATTGCCTTGACGTGCCTTGGTGGAACCTAAGAATCTGAAAAGGTGCTCGGCATAGAGATTATTACTTTTTACATTTGTTTCGGTGATGATGTCTTTCAAAGTGGGTGAATACATTCTGAAAATGGTGTCGCCCTTCAGCAATGTGTCTGAATTGACTTTAGGCAGTCCTTTTACCTCAATGCCTAGTCCACTTAACTGATGTTGAAAGTGTTTTGCAAGCAGTAAACTTGGATTTGGGATATCTCCTTTTACAATAAATTCGGCTTTGTTGGCAGGAATCTTACCGTAGATACTTCTGATGTTGGACTTTGGCGCAGCATGGAAGAATGCACTGTCAAAATTGATATTACCACAGGTTAACTGATTGTCAAATTCTAGTTCTGGAATTTCAGGGATGGTTCGCAAAATGGACGGACGGGTACCAGGAGCATTGGACTTCAATACCAGTTGAAATTGGTTGTCCATGTATGCCAGTCCATACGCCCCAGCTGCATAGTAGTTGCCCATGTCATCCCATAGCCAGGCCGGATTCACACCTTCATGGTCAAACAGCGCTTCGTCCGCAATGATGCTCCCATTGACTTTTTTGATCCCTGCTTTTTTAACTGCCAGTGCCCATTTGTTAAGAAAATCGCTATCACCCATACGCGAAGAACCCAAGGTAGGATCACCGCCTCCACTGATGATGATGTCTCCATCCAGTGTGCTGTCGGCACTTACTTTTCCATTGATAAGCAGGTCTGTTTTGAATCTGAAATCTTTTCCCAATATTTCCAAAGCAGTAGCAGTGGTAATTAGTTTCATGGTAGATGCCGGCATGGCACTGTGTGTTGGGCGAATAGAATAGAGTGTTTCGCCAGTCTTCAAATCCCTCACCATCAGACTGATATTTGCATTGTCCAATAATGCATTGTTCACCATATTTTCGGTAGGTGACGAAGCATTTACCCAAATTGAGCATATAAGAAAAGCAATGATAAACTGAATTTGTCTCATGTTTAGTAACAAGATTGAAGATTGAAGATTGAAAAATGATACTCAGAATCTATAAACTCTATAAACTCCATGAACTTTATAAACCCATAACCAATTAACCCTATGAACTTTATAAACTAATGAACCTAATGAACCTAATGAACCTAATGAACCCAATGAACCCAAAATCAATCCCTAAACAGTGGAAACTGCCCCAAAAACTGTTCCTTCAACTCATCACTCATCTGACTCAGATAGGCTCGTGGTTCTCGCCGAAATGGATAGTGTGACCGTTGCTTCTCAAATGTTTCGGGAGAAAATTTCAAACGCAAACTGTCTGCTTCAATATCATAGGTTTCAAGAAAGAATTGCGATATATCGGTTGTCCTTGAAAAGTCAATGTCATAAGCTTCGGGAATGTCTCGCACTTCCCAGTCGTCAAGTCCTAAGCCAAAATGTCGGCTCACAGCCTGTATGCTTTGTGTGGCGGCATTGGCCTTTCCTTCTGCCGAGTAACCCGCAATATGAGGTGTTGCTAGGACTGTTTTGTGTAATAGTTCACGATTGATGTCTGGTTCATTTTCCCAGCAGTCAAGTACCACATCGCTTACTTTGCCATCTTCAATAGCCTTTAGCAAAGCAGAAGTACTTACTATTTCACCCCTGGAGGCATTGATGATAATCGGTTTACGTTCCAATGAATTAAAAAAAACGTCATTGGCTAAATGCAAGGTAGTATCTTCACCCGACACGTTGAGCAAGGTGTGAAAGCTAATGATATCAGCCTGTTTACATATTTCAGAAAGCGATACAAATCCCTCGTTACCCTCTACTCTTGCACGCGGCGGGTCATTGAGTAATACCCTCATGCCGAATGACTTGCCCAGTTCAGCAATTTTACTTCCCACCGCCCCCACACCTACAATGCCGATGGTTTTGGAACTTAAGTCAAAATCATTTTTCTGTGCCAATAGGCTCAAAGCCGAAGCCATATATTGCCCCACAGAAAGGGCATTGCACCCAGGTGCATTGGTCCATGTGATGCCATGATCCCCACAATAGCGAGCATCGATGTGATCATAACCGATGGTGGCCGAAGCGATAAACTTGATTTTAGATCCAGCGAGCAAAGTCTCATTGCATTGTGTTCGAGTTCGGACTATCAGTGCGTCTGCATCAGCCACGGAGGCAGGTGTCATTTGCTTATAAGACAGATAATCCACCTCGGCTACATCTTCCAAAACTCCCTTGATATAAGGGATATAAGTATCTATAATTATTTTCAAAATCAGTGTTTCTAATTGCAGATGCAAAAATAGAGATAAAAACTGTAAAGTGGTGTATGGAAATGGGAGAAATGCAACTGATAGGCTTTCGAGGAAGAGAAAAATGGCTTTATAATGTTTTAGGTGGGGAAATACTTTTGGCGATAGTTACTTCGTGATATTTACTTCGTGATATTTGCCTATGGCGATAGCGACTTCGTGATAGTTGCCTACGGCGATATTTGCCTACAGCGTTATTTGCTGCGCGATATTTTGCCTTTGGCGATAGTTACTTCGTGATATTAGCCTACGGCGATATTTGCTTCGCGATAGCGGCTTTGTGCCTTTGTGTCTTCGTGTTCAAAGAATTTTTTATTGTATGCAGCATGCAAAATCTCTATCCCCATCTATGTACCTATGTGGTTTGGTTTTTTCTTTGTCATTCATTCTATTTGACGAAAAATAAACTACGTGTGTTATTGGTATTTAAAATTTCCCTTCAATTATCAATTATCAATTATCAATTTTATATGTGACCTATGTGTTGTAAAGGTTTTTGTGGTTTCAATTTCATTCTTTGGTTTCACCCTCCTAATTCGTTATAAAACTGAGAAAGCCACTCCGAATTTTCGAAGTGGCTTTCATTTATTAATAATCTGCTTACGCTTGTTCGGCAGGTTTATCTTCTTTTGGAGGGCGTGGCAATAATGCTTTGCGAGAAAGCTTGAATTTGCCAGTTTTTTGATCCACATCCATAAGTTTCACATCTATCAAGTCGCCTTCTTTGATGCCAGCTTGATCCATGGTTTCGATGCGCTTCCAGTCTATTTCTGAAATGTGAAGCAATCCTTCTTTGCCAGGCATAAACTCTACGAAAGCTCCGTAAGGCATCACCGATTTTACTTTCGATGGGTATGTTTCTCCAATTTCTGGAATAGCCACTATGCCTTTTATCTTAGCAATAGCTGCATCGATTGCGGGTTTGTTGTTGGCTGCAATCTCGATACGACCTTGATCGCCTTGTTCTTCGATGGTGATAGATGCACCAGTTTCAGCTTGCATGTTTTGGATGATTTTTCCACCAGGTCCGATGATAGCACCGATCATTTCTTTAGGAATCATCATGGTAACAATACGTGGTGCATGAGGTTTCATGTCTTCACGTGGAGCGGCAAGTGTTTCTTCAATTTTACCTAAAATATGAAGTCTACCTGCTTTTGCTTGATTCAACGCTGTTTCAAGTATTTCGTAAGAAAGTCCGTCCACTTTGATGTCCATTTGAGTAGCGGTGATACCATCTTTGGTTCCAGTTACTTTGAAGTCCATGTCGCCCAAGTGATCTTCGTCACCTAGAATGTCAGAAAGTACGGCAAAGTTTTTTCCTTTGTTTTCAGAAATCAATCCCATGGCAATACCCGAAACTGGTTTCTTGATTTGAACACCTGCGTCCATCAATGCCAATGTGCCAGCACATACGGTAGCCATAGACGACGAACCATTCGATTCTAAAATATCAGAAACTACACGTACTACATAAGGATAATCTGCAGGTATCATTGGTTTCAATGCGCGAAG
>CANIXM010000195.1 GCA_947471245.1 Paludibacteraceae bacterium
CTACGGCATCATAAAACCGAGGCAGCAGATCCACCAGGGTAGATTTGCCCGAGCCCGACTGTCCCACCAGTGCTACTGTTGAACCTTTAGGTACATTGAGATTAATATTTTTCAGCACCCATTCGTTTTTATACTTGAAACTAAGGTTTCGAAATTCGATGCCGTTGCTGAATTTTTTGAAAACCTGTGGAGAGGCAGGATCTTTTATTTGATTATCTGTTTTCAAGATCAAATCTACCCGCTCCAATGAGGCAAATCCTTTTTGGATGCTGTATGCTGCACGAGATAAATCCTTAGCAGGAGCTATAATACTATAAAAAATCACCAAATAGTAAATAAACTGAGAAGCATCAATCATGCTATTGTGTGATAGGATGATGGACCCACCAAACCACAATAATATCGCAATGACCATCGTGCCCATCAATTCACTGACAGGATGGGCCAACGAATACCTACGATTCATACTATTGTGCGTATTTCTCAGTCGATTGTTATGGGTGGAGAAACGATCCTCTAGTTTGAATTCGGCATTGAAAGCCTTAATTACTCGCAATCCTCCAAGCGTTTCTTCAATCTGAGAAAGCAATTCACCTGTTTGCTCTTGCCCTTTAGTAGAAGTGGTTTTTAGTGATTTTCCAATCTTTCCGATGACCAATCCACTTAGAGGCAATAGAAGCAAAACGAATACTGTCAACTGCCAACTCATCCAAAACATCACTCCCAGATAAACAGTAATCATAACCGGATTTTTGAAAATAAAATCCAGCGAACTCATAATGGAAATTTCTACTTCGCTAACGTCGCCAGTCATTCGAGACATAATATCTCCCTTTCGTTCTTCAGAAAAAAAGCCTATTGGGAGTGCTAATACTTTGCTATACATCTGATTTCGGAGGTCGCGCAACACACCCGTGCGAATTGGAATAATAAAAAATGTACCCAAATATGCTGTTCCCACCTTGAAGAAAGTCATGACAACCAGAAAAACGCCCAAATAGAAAAGAGCCCAACTAGGACCTACCGAAGCAATAAACTCTTGCAACTGATAACTTAAATTATTCTTAATTGCTTCTACAATATCGTTCCACTCAGAACTCCATGACCATTGTATATATTGATTAGTTGATTTACGGATGCCAAAAAGAATCTGAAGAATGGGAATAATGGTGGCAAACGAAAACAAGCTCAATACCGTTGACAATAAATTAGACAAGAGACTCAACACCACATACTTCTTGTATGGAGGAATAAATCTTCTTAGTAAAACCAAAAATTTGAACATGTAATTTATCTATTTAAAAGGAATAATTTAATGTGACACATTAAATTATATTTCAAGAATTATAGTTTTGTCATGACTTGCTAACTTTAAAACATCAAACACCAGTATAATTTCTTGGTGTAATGCGTTTAAGTTCCTCTTTTACGGCTGGACTCACATCTAGCGTCTCCACAAAATCACGAATTGATTGTTCGGTAATTCCTTCATTGGTACGAGTCAAAGCCTTTAACGCTTCATAAGGTGAAGGGTAAGCCTCACGTCGAAGTATGGTTTGAATGCCTTCGGCCACCACAGCCCACGTATTGTCCAAGTCTCTGTATATGGCTGTTTCATTCAACAATAACTTGCTCAAGCCTTTCAAAATGCTTTGAGTAGCCACCAATGTGTGGGCAAATGGCACACCTACGTTGCGGAGCACAGTGCTATCGGTCAAGTCGCGTTGCAATCTGGACACTGGTAGTTTGTTGGACAAAAACTCGAACATGGCATTCGCTATCGCCAAATTACCTTCCGCATTCTCAAAATCGATTGGATTTACTTTATGTGGCATAGCAGACGAACCCACTTCGCCAGCCTTGATCCTTTGCTTAAAATACTCCATAGACACATAGGTCCAAATGTCCCTACAAAAATCAATCAATATGGTGTTGATGCGCTTCATGGCATCAAACTGAGCTGCAAGATAATCATAATTGGAAATTTGGGTTGTCCATTGTTCGCGCTCCAAACCAAGTTTTTCACCCACAAATTTATTCCCAAATTGCTTCCAATCTATACGTGGATATGCCACAGCATGTGCATTGAAATTACCTGTAGCACCGCCAAACTTTGCTGCATTGGGTGTTTTACGCAATAAATCCAATTGCTGCGACAGGCGGTTGGCGAACACCATCATCTCTTTACCTAGTCTGGTAGGCGATGCAGGCTGACCATGTGTTTTGGCAAGCATGGACACATCACGCCATTCTTCTACTAAATGATTCAGATTTTGAAGCAATGCATCCATCTCCGGATAGTAAATATTGCTCAAAGCATCTTTTATCGAATAGGGCACAGCTGTGTTGTTGATGTCTTGTGAAGTAAGACCAAAATGGATGAATTCTTTAAAAGCATCCAATCCAAGCGCATCAAATTTTTCTTTCAAAAAATACTCCACAGCTTTAACATCGTGATTGGTGACAGATTCAATTTCTTTGATTCGAACCGCATCAGCCTCTGCAAAATCCTGATAGATTTTCCTTAATTTTGGATATACGGACACAGGCACAGCGACCAACTGTGTCAAAGGGATTTCACACAATGCAATAAAATATTCTACTTCTACTAATACACGATAACGAATCAATGCATATTCCGAGAAGTAAGCCGAATAAGAGGCTGTTTTGCTTCTATATCTTCCGTCTATGGGAGAAATAGCAGTTAATAATGACAAGTTCATATATAAAATGTTGGTTGTTTTTACTCTAGATAATTGGCTCCTCACAAAACGGAGTTTGGGGGTTGCAAAGTTAATCAATTCTGTTGGATTAGAAAAGTTTAAAGAAAGATGTTGTGACCCTGTTCAATCAAACAAGCTTTGAAGTACCGAAAGCGATTGCAATCCTTTGAAGTCGGGTATGTGGAGTCTATAAAACTCAATTAATGCTTCCAACAACTCCACTCTTCGAGCTCTATTCAACACCAGCTCCTGCGAGTTGCTGTAATTCAATCCTAACAGCTTCGAGAAATCTGCACATGTTTCTTGTTGCAAATAATGCGAAAGCGGACGACTGGCACAAAAAACACCATTTTGTAAATCAAAATACTTACAATCATCCTCATTGGCAGAAGCTTCAAAACCCAAATATCTAGATAATTTCACCATAAACACCAAATGAAAATTGGCAAGTCCCTCTTCACACAAATCGAGTTGCAAAATGGAATTCTCCAAAAATGAGTAAAGCAAAGGCTGGGACTCTTCAATACGCAATGTTTTGTAAAGCAATTCGGCAACAAACAACGCTATCGCATTCTTTAAAGGATGACTAGATAGATGCACCAGCGGATGAGCAGTATGCATATCTCGTATCTGATGTATCGTCTTTCCTTGCTGATGTATCACATCCATTTCCACCAATGATAGGGGTTGCAAAAATGCACTCTTAACTGGCGACTTCTTTTTCTTCGAATTTCTCACAAAATACGAAGAACGGCCATACTCGAGAGTGTAAACAGCTAGTATAGAGGCCACATCACTGTATGGTGTAGCATGTAAAACAATTGCAGAAGTCTTTGATAGCATATCGATACAGATGATCATGAAGTACAAAAATAAACAATTTATCGCTCAAAAACACCATGAAACAGCCAATACACAATTCTTAAACCGACCACAATCACTGTATTTCAGCAAATTACAAAAAAAATACAAACTTTTATCAAAAAACGTTTTGCTATTAAAAAAAACTGCCGTATATTTGCACCCGCAATTGAGAGCAACGTTTCTCACTTCAAAACGCCAATAATTTGGCCCATTCGTCTATCGGTTAGGACGCCAGGTTTTCATCCTGGAAAGAGGGGTTCGACTCCCCTATGGGCTACTACAGTAAGTAAATTTAAAGTATAAAAAGTAAGATGGCAAACCATAAATCGTCTATCAAAAGAATTCGTCAAACTGACAAGAAAAAATTGCACAATCGCTACTATGCTAAAACAGCACGTAATGCTGTTCGCAAACTTCGTTCTACAGCCGACAAAGCAGTAGCAACAGAAATGCTACCAAAAATAGCTGCAATGCTTGACAAATTGGCAAAACGCAATATCATTCACAAAAACAAAGCTAGCAACTTGAAATCAAGGCTAACTATCTTTGTAAACAAGTTAGCATAATACGCTTCTATTATAAAACAGAAGCCCTTTTCCAAATGGAGAAGGGCTTTTTTGTCATGCAGTGACACTACCGAGAGTGACACACTCAATTTATCAAAGCTGAGAGGAATCAATGGGTGCTGGATCCATAATAATTTGCTCAAGCGTTTTCTTAAACAAAATTCGCTGAAAATCCAAACTAAACTCTTTCCAATACTTATTGGCTTTACAATCACATGAACGTGGGCACAAATCTACATTTTGAATACACTCCACCAATGGTATTGATTCAAATGCTGTATAGATATCCCACATGGATATTTCCTTTGCTGGTCTTGCCAACTTATATCCACCACCTCTACCCTTAGAGTTGGTAATCAATCCCTTTACTTTCAATGCTGATATAATGCTATCCAAGTACTTCAACGAAATGTCTTGAGTCGCAGCTATATCTTTTTGTAAAATTCCATTGGTTTCCTTGGAGGTGGCTATGGAAATCATCGTACGCAACCCATAACGGATTTTAGTGTTTATTTTCATTCTTCAACTATCTTTGTTTTTTCGTTTGCATCAGTCTCACTAATTCGTAGTTAGTCTATCACTAAACGAAAGAATAATACAACTTGTTCATCTGACTGGCAACAACTCATACAATTTTAAATATTTCTATACACTAACTATTCAAATTATGA
>CANIXM010000196.1 GCA_947471245.1 Paludibacteraceae bacterium
CATGGTGTATGTATTTTATTAATTGATACTACTTTATAACATTAACTTCACATCCATCAGACAATTTGGATTGACCTGAAACTACTAATTTTTCTCCTTGATTGATACCAGATAGGATTTCAACCAAATCATCCACTCTACGTCCAACTTCCACCTGTCTGAACTCTACTTTATTATCACTCAACACATAGATAAACTTAGCGCCAGAGCCTGTTTGTTTCACAATGGATTGATCAGGAGCCATCACCCTTTGAGCAGCTCCAAACTCCATTTTTACCCGAGCAAACATACCAGGCAATATTTTTCCACTCGGATTGCTAAGTTTTATTTCAGCGGCAAATGTGCGTGAACGTTCATCAATGGTAGGATATATTAGGCTCACTTTACCTTCAAAATGAGAAGCCTGAAACACATCAAACTTCACTTCTACAGGCATACCTATTTTTACCTGTGAATAAAAAGACTCCGATACATTTATAACTATTTTCACTGGGTTCACTTGCATCACAGTAAGAATGGGTGACTGAGGATTACTCACATCGCCATCATCATAGTTTCTGGCAGTTATAATACCTGTGATAGGACTTACTAATGTAGTGTTTTCAGTCAGGTTCTTTTGATTATTTTCTGCCACATCCAATTGAAGTTTTGCATTGTCCAAGTCTTGTTGAGATGCACCACCTACTGCGAATAGCTCTTTGGTACGCTTGTACATTCTTCGCATGTTTTCAATCTGTGTATCAGATGTTGATAAATTCACAGCGTCCATTTGTACTAGCTTCTGACCTTTCACTACCCTAGAACCAACCTTTACGAAAATTTGTCGGATACGACCTGGAGCTGAAGGCGTGATATTGTTCTTCACTTCTGGCTGAACGGTAGCGGTTAATTCATAGCTTTGTTCCACATTGCGTTGCACTGCTTCCTGCACCTTTACTTTAGGAACCTCCACAGTTTCTACTTTTGCATTTTCTTCTTTCTTACAAGAGACCACTAGGAGGGTCATTGCAAAAACCAAAATTCCAAATTGATTAATTCGTCTCATATCTTTTCAATTTTATAATATTATTCTTGTTTATTTGATGTTTGTATTGATTCCTAATAGTTTCTCCAAATCAGCTTTGGCTGAGAGATAATCGTATATCGATTGATTGTATTGTAATCCTGCTTGAATGTATGCTAGTTCTGAATTAGTCAAATCTAAATATACACCCGCTCCCACTTCATACCTTTTCTGAGCAATTTGCATTCCTTTTTCTGCTTGGCGAAGTCCTTCTTTATCGGACTCAAACTTATCCAATGTTTTTTTTATATTATCCAATGACGATAGAATTTGCATTTTAAGTGTTTGTCTTAGACTTTCTCGTCTATCTTTCTGCTCGTCCAACTGAATCTGCAGCTGTTTGTCCTTATGAACACGAGCTCCACCGTCAAAAATCGGAATAGAGAGGGATACACCCACATTGGATACCGGAAATAATTCGTACTCTTTGAGAGCCATTTTATTCATCCCCATGGTCTGATATTGAAAGTTATAGCTAGCCATGATGGTAGGCCACCATTGAGATTTATTGACTTTGAGGGCATGTTCCAATTGCGATGTGGCTAAATCAAGTGATCTCAAATCAGAATTATTGTCCACTGAAGAAGGATCTATGCTCAACACATCTCTATACATCAATGACTCTGTATCAGACAATTTCCCCTCTGCAGCGATATTAACATTCATATCCAGCCCCATCAGTAACTTCAATCTTAACAAACTGTTATAAATAGCATTTTTGGAACCTACAACTCCTGATTTGGCATTTCTTGCTTCTACGTCTGCTCGTATCCATTCAAATTCAGAAGCAGCACCCTCCTTGAATTTTGACTCTGCTATTTTTGCATTTTGTTCTTTACTTTCTGCCACTTTATTTAGCACTTTGTATTGCTCCTCTACCAGCAAAAGCCCATAGTATGCTTTTGTGATTTGATTGATTAGGTCTATTCTTGATGCTCGTGCCGACTCCAAAGCTTGTTGTGCTTCCACTTCTGTCATCTTTAGCGACTCCCACAATGTAGGTGAAACCAATGGTACATTTACAGCCACACCCATTCCAAATGTATTGTCAACTGCAAACAATGATGGCAAATACCCAGGCCCAACTCCCGGTCCAAATGCTACAGGCAGGTACATTTTGGGTTTCAGTAATGCATTGGAATACGACGCCGATGCATTAATACTTGGAAACAATGCAGCAAATTTTTCTTTCTTTGAATAATCTACCCGTTGAATTTCCTTGTCTGCAATCCTGATAGTTGCGCTTTTACTCATTCCAATTTCTATGGCCTTGGACAGAGAAATTGAAATCGTATCCGATGCCTTCACCACAGAAGGTAATGTGATGCTGGCTACCAGCACAGCAGACATTGTTATTTTTCTAAACTGTTTAAAAATCATATTCTTATGTTTTATTTATTGTGCAAAACTAATCTAATATTATAGTATACTTTTTGCAAAAATCGACGAAACTCAAATTTTAATCCGACAAATGACTAGAAGTTTCGACTAAGCAATGTCTATTCGGACTTCGTATTTTGTTCTTCCATGTACTTTAACCCTTTCTCATTGGCAATAAAATGTACAATTAAATCAATGAAAAACTCTACTAATCTTTTCTTTGTGTACTTCTTTGGTGACTGCTCCATGATTTCAAATGTCTTCTTCATCTGTATGGAGTGAAACAGTGATGTCAGTTCTACATCCAAATCACTTCTATAATAACCTTCTGCTATTCCTTGGTGTAGATTCATCTCAAAACCTATTTTCATGGCTTCCAGCTTTTTCAACTCATGCTTTTCGTGAATTTTTGGATAGTATTTTTGTAAATCAAAGCACATGGATTGCGATTCGGTCTCCACACTTTTCTTGATTTCTTTGATAATGATAATCAGTGATTCAATGGCATTTTTGTCTTTCAGCAACTTGGAAAACTTTTCATGCACTACATTTTCTTGATAATCCAGTACAGATGCCACCAAATCTTCCTTTTGTGAAAAATGCACATAAAAAGTTTTCTTCGAAATACGAAGTTCATTACACACATTGTCAATGGATACACTTCTGATACCGTATTGTTCGAACAACCGTGTTGCAGTATGTATAATCTGAATAGCTTGGGAGTCCATACAAAGTTTTTGTGAAAGTTTAAATCGGCGACAAAATTAAATAAAATATATGAATCGTCATTACAAAATTATATTATTAAATTATTACATTTAAGTTACCAAACACAATACACTGATAAACAACTAAATACAATCACACACAAATAAACTATTAAATAATAAAAGTTTCCTAGTTTCCGTTCAAAAACAAAAAAAGCCTTGAAATAGTTCAAAGCTTTTTTAATAAACCTATAAATTTATCATCATTCCTTTCGTCCATAGCCATAGCCATAGCCATGTCCAAATCCTGATGATGCCTCGTCGATGCCATTCAACACTACTGACATATTATTAAGTTTCTTGGTTTCATATACATCATTGATTAAATCTACCATCTCTCTTGGTGTGTAGTCTTGACGTGAAACAAAGACGGTGTTATCAACCACCCTATTAATCAAGAAAGTATCTGAGACCATACCCACAGGAGCAGAATCAAGAATAATGTAATCATACAATTGTTTCAGTTCATGAATCATCTCATCCAATCGTCCATTCATCAACAACTCAGAAGGATTAGGTGGTATTGGACCTGCTGGCAGCACATCCAAAAGCGGATGAAATCCTGAAGAAATTATTAAATCTGTGACTTTATAGCTATTGTCAGACAAATAGAGAGTGGCACCTTTATCCTTAGCAATGTGCATATAGTCACCTAACATCGGGTTGCGAATATCCAAACCTACCAAAATCACTTTCTTGTTAGTCAATGCCAATGACATGGATAAGTTGATAGAAATAAATGATTTTCCTTCACCCGAAACACTTGAGGTAACCAAAACAACTGGCGACTTCTTGCCTGACAACATAAACTGCAGATTGGTGCGCACCAGCCTAAACATTTCCACTATAGTAGATGTCTTACCTTCTTTGACAACAACTCGCTCAGCGTCTTTGCTCAACATTAATGAACCAATATATGGTGCATTTACAAGTTTTTTAAACTCTTTTTTATCTGAAATTTTATCGTTAAGTAAGTCAATCACATAGATAATCACCACTGGAATGATGAGTCCGACAATGAATGCAAACAAATACAAAACAAGGTTTGGTGACACTGGCTTAGTGGAAGTGTAAGCCGCATCAATTGTTTTAGCAGAAGGAACGGTACTAGCAAGACTAAGTGCATTTTCTTCACGTTTTTGCAACAAAAACAAATATAGTTTTTCTTTTATTTCTTGTTGACGCTTGATTTCAATGTATTGCCTTTCTTGAGTTGGAACAGCTTTGATTTTTTGATCAAACTGCTTTCCTTTTTGGAGTAAATCATTCTTAGATATTTTCAAACCCTCTTTCACACTTGACATAGTAAGCAATATGTTTGAGCGCATCTCTTTCAGCTGCATTTCCATCTGAGCTATCACAGGGTTTTTGTCGTTTGATGAGCGAAGTAGTCGCATCCGATCAAGCAAAGCTTTGTTGTACTCTTGCATCACCGTTAGCACCGATTCGTCTTTCACTCCCAGATTGAGAGGCACAGTGCTGTACTGATTGCGATTATCTTTCACATAGCTTTCAATATAAACCACTAGATTCAATTGAGTTTCTATTTCGGCCAATTTCTTCTCATAATCACTTGAAGCCTCAAGAAATATACCTGCC
>CANIXM010000197.1 GCA_947471245.1 Paludibacteraceae bacterium
AATTCATTGCTAGTTAGAGCCATAAGCATTTGTTCTGTATGCCAGGGACGATTATAAACAAATAGTACGATTGGTGCTAGCATATTGATATCCAAACAAATACGATTTTCACTAAAAAACAAGAATCAGAGTACTCTTAATTTCCAATTAGATTATGTGTTACTCTATCAGCTAAGATAGAATTGTAAAACTTGTGTGTTGAGTTAAAAAATGTATAATTATAACTTTTAACAATACTAGAAATAAAATTAGAAGGAGGTGCAAATCCACGCTTTTCAGCATATAAAATATAATCTGGCACTATACCTGCTAAAACATCCTTAAGAAAAAATTTAGGTTGACCTTTTTTATATTTGACATCTAATGGTAATGACGACACAAATTCTACCAATTTATAATCCAGAAGTGGAGATCGAATCTCAATTGAATTACCCATTCCCAATCTATCTGACAGATAAAGATAAGCCATTACCATGATATGATCAAAACTAAATCTGTATATTTCATCGACCTCCTGCCCTAATTCGACATTCAAAAATTGATGAGATAGGTTTAAATCCGATAAATGATATAATTCGTTGTCTAACTTAAATGAAACATCTCCTGAAAACTTATTAAAATCAGCATAATTCCAAAAACAGATAGAACGATCTTCAATCTTAAAAGGGTAACCAGCAAGCAAAATGTGTCGTAAATTTTGAACAGAAAATTTCAAAAAATTTATCTTCTTCTCATTCCCTTTCCATGGAAACAAGGACTGATGATGTCGATGTTTACTCAACGATTCACCTAAACTGTTCCAATAGGGATATCCATAAAACAATTCATCACCACCCATACCACCTAATAAAACTTTAAATCCTAAGCTTTTAACCTTTTTGTATAACGCCCACTGTGCCAAAGCAGCACTGTCGGTAATAGGTTCGTCAATGAAATGAGTAAACTCATCGAAACAGTTTTGAAAATCAGCCTCGTCTAATTCAACTTCATGGTAAATAAACCCTCTTTCTTTTGCAAATCGCCTCGCCACATCACGCTCATCACAGTCATGAATACCTTTGTATCCTGCTGTAATTGTATGCACCTCTCTTCCTGTTTCTTTAGCTAAAGCTGCAATTGCACTTGAATCAACACCGCCACTTAACATGACTGCAACTGGCACATCACTACGCATGTTTATATCTATTGATTCACGCAATAATCTAAGTGTTTCTTCCTTCGCTTCGAAGTATGACCCTGAAAAATTTGGTTTTATATTTCTTTGCCAATATAATTTCTTAGTGAATCCATCTCGATTAACTAGTATATACTGACCTGGCTCAACTCGCTTTATTTGCTCAATAAAAGTATCTTGTTTACTTGTTGGAGCGGTATATCGTATTGGAGCAGCTAGTTGTTCCAAATTTAATTGAGGCTTTGTTACATAATTTTTTAGAATGGCTTTTAGCTCAGTACTAAAAACAACACCAGTTGGTAACTGAGAATAATAAATGGTTTTCTCCCCTATCCTATCACGAGCCACAAATAACTCCTGTTTGGAAATATCCCACAAACAAAATGCAAACATCCCTCTCAAAAAGTCCAAACATTTTACTCCATACTCCTCATAAAGATGCAAAATTGTTTCACTATCACTTTGTGAATTAAACACGTGTCCTTTCGACTTTAAGTCTGATTGTAACTCAATATAATTATAAATCTCGCCATTACAAATCAAAACGAGACTCCTATCTTCATTAAAAAGAGGTTGTTTCCCCTTTTCAAGTCCAATAATTGATAGCCTAACTTGAGCCATTCCACATTGATTATCATACCAGATACCATTATCATCAGGACCCCGATAGTCCATTTCTGAATTCATTGCCTGAAGAATATTTAAATCACTATCAGTAATAGACGTATATCGATAAATTGCAGATATGCCACACATGAATTAATAAATCTAAGTTTAGTTAGTTGCATCTAGGTCTTCATTGATGCTTGAAAGAAATATTTTGTAAACATTTGCTGCATTTAATTCTGCAGAAAAATGCTCTTTTGCATACTTATGAGCATTACTACCCATTTTTCTTAAATAATTAGAATCTTTTATAAACATTTCAATTTTATCTGCCAAATCGTTTGGGTTATTTAATTGATAAATCGATCCATTAAAATTGTCCACAACCAATTCCAAATTGGCACCCGAATTACTGGCCACAACAGGAATTCCATGTAACATACACTCAATCGTGGATCTACCAAATGCTTCGCCAACTGAAGTGGCAAGACCTAAATCCATATTTTGAAGTAATTCATCAATATTGTTCTGATGCCCCATAAACTCAACAAAGCTTTGTAAGTTATGAGCATTTACAAAACTAATTAATTCTGTATAATACAAAGAGTTAGCTACACCTACAAAATACACTTTAAAACCAGTAACACCTTTATTAATAAGTATTTGCACAGATTTTAACACCTCTAACTGATTTTTTTGTTCTGATAATAAACCTATTGAACAAATATTAAATGAATCTCCTTTAACCTTATCGATTTTGTATGAATTTTCAGCAAAAGAAACTCCGTTATATACAAGAGTCATTAATTTTGGAGGGATAGTTTCCGTATAATATTCAATTAAGTGTTTTGAAATCATAAAGTATCTATCTGCTCCGTGCTTAAAAAAAAATTTGGAAATTAATTTTCCTAAGGAATACTTTAACTTGTATGAATCTAATCTTTCTCTTACACACCAAAAATGTGCAACACCATACCTTTTGGCAATCAAAGAACCAATGTTAATAGTTATTGAATTAGAATAAACAAGATCAAAATTATAAACAGAAAGTGAATGACATATTTTTTTTATATAGATTGTATTGAGGAACTGCTTGCGAACATTAATAAACTTTTGAAGTACACCTTCATTATAATTTACCCACCAATAATAATGCATTACAGAGTATTTGACACCATTTTTCTTTAGTTCGTCTGAAAGAGGACCATCGTGATTGACAAGCACATAAGGAATTAAGTTATACTTATCCTTTAGAAGAAGAATTAATGCTAACATTGATTTGTTTGCACCATATAAACCAGAATAATGAGTAACAAATAGTACTTTCAACTGCTTCATCTACTTTGAACTTACATATTTAAATCGCTGAACTAACCAATGTGCAAGTTTATAATAGGCAACTAACACTCTATATAGAATATGTTGAGATTTAATCCATTTAAGATAAATCATTTCTTCTCGTTCTTTGAACCACAATTCATAATCTGGTACAAATTTTTGCATGAGCGGTTCAGATAATACCAAATTAACCTCTTCTTGATAGAGCAAAATATTTTCTTCTTTTGAAGAAATACCTTCCAAATTATAATCACAAATTATTCTGTGTACATTCTGTGTAGAACAATTATTCAAAATAATTGTACGAAGAAAAAACTCCCAGTCACCACAAAATTTTAAGTCTTCTCGATACATCCCAAATTTTTCGAAAAGATAACGTTTTATAAATGTAGATTGATGGTTCATAGAGTATTTATAATAGTATCTAAAAGTGTGAATATCAATATGTCCTGAAACATACATGACGTTCCCATTTTTACTTACATTGCATTGCGCACATAATATATCGGCTGTATAATCATTACAAAAAACGTCTGATAATGCATTCTCATCTAACAAAAAATCACCAGAATTCATAAACAACAAATAGTCTCCAGTAGCCATATTTATACCCTTATTCATTGCTTGAAAAACTCCTGAGTCTCTTTCAGAAATCCACTTAAAGCTTATTGACAAAAACCTTTCTGCCGATTGTTTAATAAGTCCTACACTTTCGTCTGTGGAATTACCATCAACAATGATATATTCAAAATCAATAAATTTCTGTATCGCTACACTTTCAATCGTTTTTAGAAGACCATTATAGTTATTTAAATTTATAGTTATTATTGATAATTTCATATATGACCTCTTGAATATCTATTTTTTTGTATAATACCGTATAAGCCAATGCTTTTAGAAATTACCTATTGTCACGTTTATGATAGTCCGAAAAGACATGAAAAATTGAGCAACTATAATTGACGGTAAAACAAAGCAACTAGTTTCTTAAAGTATGTTCGAAATGTTCTCCATCAGCAAATATATCCACAGCACAAATTACTTTAAACAGATTTAAAGCAATTTCTTGAGACTTCGAACGAATAATGCACAATGGCACTTTTCCATAAAATGATGCCCACATTGAAAAAGTAGAGGGTGGTCCTATCAAATATTCACACAAAGATAAAGTGTATAAATCCTCAACCCCTGTAGCATCTTTCATCTGGTGACATTCAACGGCATCAAAATCACTCAATACAACACTCTCATCTGAACAAATAA
This sequence comes from Paludibacteraceae bacterium, assembly GCA_947471245.1. GTDB lineage: Bacteria > Bacteroidota > Bacteroidia > Bacteroidales > Paludibacteraceae > Paludibacter. Next base: position 4,382 of record CANIXM010000197.1, read on the forward strand.
TGAAAGTAACATCTTTGTTTGTACTGTGATAGATTGCATCCCTTATAGCAATCATTTTATTTAAATACACACTATTATCATAATAATAAATGCCATTTAAATGATTAACATAATCCCTTCTTCTTATATGGACACCCACCAATATCTTATCAACTTTGTGACTAGAAATAAATTCACTACATCGGTTGACATATTTCATTTTAGGTGTAAATAGTTGACAAACAACATCTCCGTAATAAGATAATAGAGATGACTCTGACCGATAATCCCACCCAATACAATTTGTAACACCTATATATCTTTCAAAGTAATCAAAATGATAGCGAGGAAAAAACTTTGAATAAACACGAGAAAGAAACTTTAGCAACTTCTTAATATGTTTATTAGTTACAATGTGAACGTTTGGGATTAGA
>CANIXM010000198.1 GCA_947471245.1 Paludibacteraceae bacterium
ATCGCTAAACGTGGACTTTAATTTTGCTTCCATTTGCTCCGGATTCACATCACCCACTATTACAATTGCCTGTTGGTCTGGTCGATACCATTTTGCATAATAATCACGTAGTGCCTGATATGAAAAGTGGTTAATAATGGCCGTATCGCCTATTATATCACGCTTAGCGTATTGTGAGTTGGGGAATTTGAGCCTATTAGATTCTCTCCACATCCTAAAATCACTGACGAATCGTACACGCCATTCCTCAAGTATCACTCCGCGCTCATCATCAATTTCTTTTTCTTCCAATGAAATACAACCCGACCAGTCGTGTAACGCCAACAATGTACTGTCCAAAAGGGAACTACGATAGGTTGGCACATCCATAATCATGTACACCGTTTCGTCAAGATTGGTATAGGCATTAATATTATAACCAAACCGAACCCCATTTTTTTCAAAAAAATTTAAAAGTCCTTTCTTTGGGAAATGTTTGGTGCCGTTGAATGCCATGTGTTCCAGAAAGTGCGCCAATCCGTTCTGATTGTCATTTTCGAGGATAGCGCCCACGTTCTGAACGATGTAAAAATCGGCACGTTCCTTTGGTAACTTGTTGGCTCGGATGTAATAGGTCAATCCATTGGGTAGTTTGCCATACTTGACCTTCGGATCCATTGGAAGGGGTTGGAGTGTAGGAGTTTGTGCAAATGTGTGGAATGAAATGAATAGTAAATAGATAATTGTCAGAGATTTAAAATTCTTCATCATGGTTCGTGTTCCTAAATTTTTGTTGTTAAGTTGATTCATTATAACACAAAGGACGCACATTTCGTTTTATTTGCCAAATTTATTAATGCTATAGAAGAATCTTTTGTTCAAATTAACATTTGGAAAGGTATTGTTAAAACACAAAAAAAAGTGGCTCCAACTAATCAGGTTGCATTTAAGTGCTTAATTACTTTACATTTTGAAAATCCTCTTTTACAATTCAAATTGAAAGACATCAACCATTTTTTCTCCCATTTTTAACTCAGCAATTAACAATGGTAGTATCTCTTCCACATTTCCCAATATTCCAAACTGAGCATACTGGAAAATCGGAGCGTCAGGATCATTGTTGATTGCGATAATGGTGTCTGATGATGTGACTGCTGACATGTGTTGAATTTGACCACTGATACCACAAGCAATATAAAGTTTAGGACTTACAGACAGTCCTGTCATACCTATTTGCTTATCGTGAGTAATCCATCCTTTATCAACAGCAACTCTTGAACCTCCCACTTGGCCTCCCAATAGAGATGCTAACTCATTTAAATAATCAAAATTTGCTTTTGTTTTCATTCCTTTTCCTCCTGCTACGATAACCTGAGCATCGGAAAGCGAGAAGATTGTATTCCTAATCTCATTCCGAATGATTTGAACATTACTTAGCAATAAGTCATCAGGGATTGAGATTTTGATAGTCTCGCCTTTGGCTTTGGGATTTGGTTCAAGTGTTTTCATCACAGCCTGCCTCACTGAAGCCATTTGAGGACGGTGTCGCTTAGTTTCTATAGATGCGATAAGATTTCCACCGAAAGTTGGGCGTGTTTGAATTAGGTTTTCGGATTGAGGGTCGATATGCAATGCTGTACAATCTGCGGTCAGTCCTGTGTGTAAAAGAGCAGCTGCTCTGGCCGAAACAGCTTTGCCAAAACTTGTTGCGCCTACAAGGATAATTGACGGAGCGTGTTTTATAGCTAAATCAGCAAGTACAGAAGCGTAATCCTCGTCCAACTGAAGATTCAATCGTGGATGGTGAGCATAATATACTTGGTCAGTACCATATTTAAATAAATGGTCAATTAGGTATTCAGAATGCTCTCCCATCAAAAGAGCAACCACTTTTTTGGGCTGTCGATACTGAATGGATAATCTATTAGCCTCAGCGATCAATTCAAAAACTACAGGCAATATCCTACCATGATTCAATTCAACTACTACCCAAATAGTGTCACCATCTTTGATCAATTCTTGGTTGTACCTATCTTCAGGAATATATAAATGTAAAGCATTGTTAGGGCATGTATCGACACATGCATTGCATAGTGTACATGCCTCAAAATCAAACTGAGGATAAACATCAAATGTCAAAGCTCCATAGCTACAAGCTGCAATACAAGATTGACAATTCGTACAGCTTTTTTCGTTTAAGCGTATTAAGGAATTGTTACTTTTCATTATCAATCAAATCTTTAATTATTTGACCTAATCTAGCAGGATGGTCAAGCCATACTGTTTCATTCTTGACAGATGGCACAGCTATGCCAACAACTCTTGTGGGAGAACCTTTAAGACCAACTTTATGTACGTCCACATCAAGTTGTGAGGCATTCATCATCTGTATTGACGAGCAGGTAGCACGTTCCCAATCATTCAATGCAATCGAGCGTAAAACATTGGCTTCTTTACATACTGTAATTACAACAGGGTAGGGCACCTTTACAATGTTATACCCAAAATCCGTCCTTTTGTTTACAGTTATTGACACCTCATCCAAATCTACAATTTTCGTCATTTCGGTTAGTTGAGGATAGCTCAATTGAGCCGCCACACCTGGTCCAACTTGTGCTGTGTCACCATCTATTGCCTGCTTTCCAAACCATAGGATATCACCTTTTCCTAAATGATTGATCACCTTGGATAAGACATAACTTGTACTCCATGTGTCACTGCCTGCAAATAATACATCGCTCACAAGAATGCCTTCATCTGCACCATACATGATTGCCTGACGCAGCACAGCATCAGCACTGGGTGGCCCCATGGTGACTGCTACTATTTTTCCTCCTAATTGCTTTTTAACTTCTACTGCAGCCATCACCGCATGAAGGTCATAAGGGTTGGCTTGCATTTTCACGCCACTACGCACCAAAGTGTGCGAAACTGGGTCTAGCTTTATTTTTGTTGAACTTGGAACTTGCTTTATAAAAACGATTTGAAACATGTCAACCTCCCTTTTTATTGCTTCGTGCCTCAGCACATTGGTTTCTAAAATTTTCGGAATAGGGATCAATATTTTTAAATCGCATTGGATTGAAAAGATTTTTATCAACAAAACATTCTTTACCAAGTACAATTTCTGCCATTAATTTTCCTATACCCCCTGACATTGCCACACCACCACCACAACATCCAGCAGCGACATACAAACCCTGAGTTGTCTCCATCGCTCCAATTAAAAACATGGAATCTGGAGTGTAGCATGATGGACCAGCAACATAATGTGCCATACCCAATGATCTAATGTCAGTATAGTACTTTTCAAACAATGCTGCATTCTCACTCAATGTCATCCACCCGTTGTCAGGAGAGAAATGAACATCTTCAATATCATTCGGCCACTGACTTGAATCATAGGATATACATTTTGATTCCCTTATTCCAATAATTAACCCTCCTACATCAGGACGAGTAAAAGCCTTTGCATCTGGAAGAATAGCAAAAGGCTGATTGATAGGAAAAATATCTGGTTTGCTTTCTGAAATCCAAAAATGACTTCTCACGGGCGTTGTTCCTAATGCTCCATACTTGGGATGCATTAATCTATTAACCCACGAGCCTGTCGCATTGATTATAATTGGGGCATCTATCCTTTCACCTGTCGAAAGGATTACACCAGTTATTTTATTAGCCTCTGATAAGATAGCTTCAACCCCTACTCGAGTCATGATACTCACCCCATTGAGTTTTGCTGCATTGGCATAGGCATTGCAAAGCAGTGCGGAATCAATGTACGCATCAGTCGGGACATATAGCGCTTTTGTAATCGTATCGGCATTTATCCAGGGTAACTTTGCTGCTACTTCATCTGACTCCAGCCATTGAGTTTCCAACCCAAATTCGCTTGCTACATGGCAGAGTTGTTCGATAGCGGAATGACTATCAATAGACGAAACAGCTGTGATGCTTCCCACTTGTGAATAACCCAAATCATCATTGAAAATTTGTTGCAATTCACTTATGGCATTATAAGTTTCTTGAACCATTTGCATCAATGCAAGTTTGGTTCTTGATTTGGTTAATAAACAAGCAGCTCTAGCGGTGGCTTGAGAGGCAATGTCTTTTCGTTCTATAAGTGTTATTTTAGCATCGGTGAGTTTGCTCAATTGATAGGCAGTAGCACATCCCAGCAAACCACCCCCAATAATGATAATATCAGATTTCATTTTTGTTATAGAATTGGAACAAGTAGACAATGAAGTTGGCAACCCATAATAATAGCCTGTTAAATTGGCTGTTGTTTATTGTTGCAAAACAATAGATTTAAAAAATAACCAACCCAAATACATTTATATTTAGGTTGGTTGTAGATACGAACTAATTACAAAGGAAATTTGACAAAAAGATTTTTGTTTGAACGAATGATCAAGTTGGTCACTTCGAAATTGCCATTGCTAGTGACTGGCACTTCAACCAACGACTCGCCATAGGCAGCAATATGAATGCTAACACCATCAGCAGATTTTAATTCAAAAGGGACATCAGAAATATTTGTTACACGAAACACTCTTTCCTTTGAATTCTCCGAAAGCAATTGACTTTTAAGTGAAAGTTTATAAAACTCATTTAGGTATTCTTCTTTTCCTGCCAGAAACTTACCAAACCAGGCAATGGTACGACGAGCAAAAAGTGCCTCTTTTAACGCAGATTCTGAGTTGTCAGTTGCTAGTACCAATGTCATGGGTCGATGGTGTGCTGTTAATTCATATTGATGTTGAATCAAACCATGGATATCAGATGCAGCAGTGTATGCAAT
>CANIXM010000199.1 GCA_947471245.1 Paludibacteraceae bacterium
ACGACTTCCTCAATGGTCTGTTTTTTTGCAACCGCTACAGATGGAATTAATTTACCATATACACTTGTTGTGTCAGTGGCAATAGAAGCAATGATATGATTTACATACCCTTGCTTTAGTGAATAGGCTCTTTGTTTAGCAGGTATTTCGCTAAAAGGTTGTTTCCGAACTGATGAAGCGCTTGCTCCTTTTGTGCAAGCTCCTAAATAAAAAGTATCTCCTTCCGAAAGTTCGTGTGCTTTTCCTTCAACTATCTTTTGTTTTATTAACTCCCAATCTTTTTTTATGATTTCTAAGTCTGTGCTTGGAAAATTCCATTCGTCAACAAGTTTTATTAGATAATCCAAAATATCATAACCTGCTTGATGCAAATAGAAAATCAAAAGAATGTTTGCATTCTTTTTCCAAAAGTCGCTGTCATCAAATTGTTGGTTTACAACTTCAATGTAATTGATAATATTTAATACCAATCGTTCTTTTGAGCGATATTCATTGTTCTTCAACAGTTTTAATGGAGAAGTTTTGAGTTCCATTCCAATTTCAAAGAAATCTGCTTCTGATTTGGAATTTGGATCATAACCAAAGTAAAATTTCTCAAGTATTTGCCCGAAGTTACCTTTTCCTGAATAGTTGTGTTCTAAAATTTCTTTATCACATGCTTCTCTTAAAGTCTTGCCTATTAGAAGCTTTGCATAATCAATAATAGATTGTTTGTCATTTAGATTGTAAGGCAAGCTCATATTCAAGTTTTTGTTTTAAAGCGATTCCAATTTTTTCAATAACACCCACCACTAAAGCATTTCCCATGAAAAATGCTCTTTTTGTATCTGAAACACCATCGTACTTTGTATGGTCATCTGGGAACATATTTAAGCGTTCAAGTTCTACAGGAGAAAGTCTTCTATAACCTTTTGGAGTCTTAATAACATGCTTGAATCTCGAAGGTGACGAACCTCCTTCACCAGTAATTACAGTTCTTGAAGGCTTGTCCAATGGGTCAGGAAAAATCATTCCTCCTTCGCTATAATTATATTCAAAACCTTGAGCATTTTTGCGCATCTCTTTTTTTGCACCTTTCAAATAGAGCCATTTATCTAAATCTGTTTCATCAATATAAAAATCATCAGTAACTTCGCCATTTTGAATAATATCTTTCATAATAATGATGTTACCTTCATATTTTGCCTTCGTTTTCACAGTAGTAACGACTCCATTAATCATTAGTCCTGTGTTCTCAAACAATCCTAATATTCCATTTTTATTGAAATTTTCTGATATTTCAACCATGTCGCCTTTTAGTTTAAACTCAGCTGGAAACAAGACAACCTCAGAAGTTACAGGAAATGCATTTGCCAGCGTTCCTTCTTCGAGAATCCAATCGTTTGGTGAAGTTTCCTTTATTTCATTGTAAATATCAGTCTGACAATGATAAGCTAAAATATAAATTCTTCTTCTTCGTTGAGGCATACCATATTCAGCAGCATTAATTACTCGCCATTCAACAGCATATCCTAAGTCGTTTAAACTCTTCAAAATAATTGCAAAATCTCTTCCACGTTGTCCAGATGGAGAAATTAAAAGCCGATCAACATTTTCAAGAAAAAGATATTTTGGTTTTACTTCTTTTTCAGTCAGAATTTTATGGATAGACCACCATAAAACCCCTTTTTTACCGATAAGACCCTTTGAATTTTTTAGTGTTGTCGCCACGGAATAGTCTTGACAGGGAAAACCGCCAACCAACAAGTCGTGGTCAGGAATTGACGAAACATCTACTGTTGCAATATCTTGGTTACAATGAGAAGAATTGCCCCAACGCTTCTCGTAAACCAATGATGCATGTTGAGTTTTTGTTGACGGTTCAAATTGATTGCTCCAGACCACTTCATAGGGAGATTCAAAGTTTTCTCGATAGCCTGACGAAGCTGATTTCTTATTCCATCCCTCAAGTCCGAGTCTAAACCCACCAACACCAGCAAATAATTCAATGACTTTTATTTTATCTTCCATGTTGAATCGTTTTTAGGTATTTGACCTTTTCTTCTGCGACTTTTAATGCTTCTTCACCGTTTTCTTCGTCAAGGACATAGGAAGCTAATTTGTCGCTTAGCCATGATGTAACTAGTTGATTTTTATCTAAGTTGTAAAACTCAGCAAATTTTTCAACCTGTTCTTTAGTAGGTTTTCTTTCACTACGTTCAAATTTGCTGATAATGGCTTGGTCAATATCCATTGAAGCAGCAACCTGCCGAAGAAAAAGACCTTTCTCTTCTCTAGCAACTCTAATTAAATCTGCGAATGTTTCCATAAGACAATATTTGTTTTGACAAAAATAGTCAAAACAAATAAATTGTTGGCATAAATTTGAAGTTTATTTTGAGATTTAATTCAATACATCACCCAAATTTTTGGGCTTTGGTTTCATTACAAAGTAAGTAGAACAAAATAATTTCGTATTCTTTAGTTCAATTGCCGCCCCATTTATGGGGCGGATAGTTAGGCAGAATAAGGTATTGGCTTTAGCCAAATAATGAGAAGATTTGGCTAAAGCCCTGCGATTCTTGAACATTTTTTCCGTCCCATAAATGGGACGGCAATTGAAATAAAAGATTCTATCGGTAACAATCAAAATACGACATTATATTTATCCTACTTTATTAATGTTTACCCTGTCAACTTGTCTACCTGTTTACTCGTTTACTCATCAACTCACTCCCTATTCTTGCTATCCATACAGATGGTAACTGGACCATCGTTGATAAGTGCCACCTTCATATCCGCTGCAAAGGTGCCTGTTGCCACCTCTTTGCCCAACTTAGAGGACACCGTTTTACAAAACTGTTCATAAAGTGGTATAGCTATTTCATGTTTGGCAGCCTTGATGTACGAGGGTCGGTTGCCCTTTTTGGTTTGGGCTTGTAAGGTAAACTGACTCACTATGAGCACTTCACCATCTATATCTGTCACCGAATGGTTCATCACCCCCTGCTCATCATCAAAAATTCGGATATTGACTATTTTGCCTGCCAGCCATTCGATATCCTCCATTGTGTCAGCATCTTCTATGCCCACCAATACCAATAGTCCCTTGTTGATGGCAGATTTAATTTGTCCATCAATGGTCACAGACGCTGTGCTAACCCGTTGAATTACTACTCGCACTATCTTGAATTTAAAGGTTGTAGGCAACAAAATTACAAAAAAATGTTCAGAGTCTAATTTCAACCACACCAATCAGCATGAATAAATGAAATCCTCAGCAATCAGAAAGTCATGGTTGTGGATTATTTACTGATAAAAATCGGGTTTTGACTGATAAAAGATTGTTTTATTGATAGGTATGGTTATATTTGGGCTCGAATATTTGGGAACTGGATTTACACCTCCACCCCACTCTCGCATCACAAGTTAATTTCATGTATAATTAAATTTTAAAATTTATGAGAAAAACAACTTTCTTTAAAACTGGAATAGTAATCGCTAGTATAGCTCTTTTCAGTGTAGGATGTACTAGCGAAAGCGCATCAACCATCGATGATCTAAAAGTGGCCAGTGCCGACAATGCTCAGTCGTCATCCATCAGCGATGACGTAGTTTCAACTGTAGATGGCTTTGTGAATAAAGCGGAGACCCCATTGGCTCTTGTATCTGCTGAAGGAAGCAAAGCACCAGCCATGGTAGATACTGTAGCTGTAAACATTACCGTAGTTAAAGACAAATCTAGCCAAACAGGGTATCCAAAAACAGTGACCATTGACTTTGGAACCGACGGATACGTGGGAAAACGTGGCAATGTGTTTAAAGGAAAAGTGATTGTTACCGTTTCTGGTATAATGCTCATTCCAGGTTCCGTCCGTACCATTAAGTACCAAAACTTTTCTATTAATGACAATGCAGTGACTGGAACTAAAACTGTTACTTGCAAAACTCCACTTTCATGGGGTGTAGTAGCTAAAGACACCATCACACGTGCGTCTGATGGAGCAAAAATAACCTACAATGTAGACCAAACACGTACTTATGTACCCGCAGGTGATGATTCATATTTCTTTATACAAGGAACCGCAAGCGGAGTTAACGCAAAAGGAAAATCCTACACTGCAGAAATTACCACAGCGTTGAAAATATTTGTCAACTACAAACATATCGTTTCTGGTTTACTAACTGTCAAATCTGGGGCTAAAACTGCCATCATCGACTATGGCAATGGCACTAGAGACGATCAAGCCAAAGTAACCATTGGTGTAAAAACCTACGACATTACGTTGGGGAAATAAACACTCCCAACCTGACTTTAATCAACACGGTCTGATGAATCGAAATTCATCAGACCGTGTTTTGTTTTTACCCCTCAGAAAGTGTACCGTTCGCTTTCATATCGAAAATAAATGAGCCAGTCTAATTTTGAAACATGTATTAAAATAATGTTTCATTAATTTCATGTACGCCTTGATTTTAAGATAATTAGCATTTTACAAATATAAAAAAAAGGGGTGGGGCTGAAATTGTGATACTTTTAGTTAATATCAATCTTTATATTTGCCTCCATATACAAAAATTAGGCTCAGGACAGTTTTGCGACACCCCGAGCCTAATAAAATCCCTAACCACATAAATACAGAAAGGAGGTTACAAAGATAAGAAAAACAGAAGAATTATACCAACTGTACATATAAAATGACCCAAAGTCATTTTTATGTCTACTGTTGTTAATGCCGTTGCTTCAAACAAATAGTATCAATGAGACGAAGTCGAAATTGGACTATATTGTTTGTG
>CANIXM010000200.1 GCA_947471245.1 Paludibacteraceae bacterium
CTCGCAAGATAAGTTTCATCCATTATTCTCGGATGAGTTTTTGGCAAGTAGTATCAAATCCATCGACCCTGACAAGTTACCACTATCTGAGGGGCAATCCGTAGAACAATTAATTGAATTGATAAGCCCAATTATATTCAATCCTCAATTATATCCAAAACGGACCAATCAAGCCAATGGTGTGGATTTAATTATGACTTCATGCACTAATTTCTACGAAAATGTGACCCAGCACGAAGTAGAGAATTACTACAACCAAATGAAAACTGCCAACGACACCAAACCCATATCTTATGGATTAAACAGTAAACTTACAAAGGTGAATGGTGAAATCAAGGAAATGATTTATAAAGTGGGTGGGGTATACTCAAAAAGCATTGAACGCATCATATACTGGCTTGAACGAGCTATGGTAGTAGCTGAAAACAAGCAACAAGAAAAAGTAATTTCAACCCTCATAGAATTCTACAAAACTGGCGACCTCAAAACCTATGACCAATATGCCATACTTTGGTTACAAGATGTGAATTCGCAAGTTGATTTCGTGAATGGTTTTACGGAAACCTACGCCGACCCTCTTGGACTGAAAGGAAGCTGGGAGTCACTGGTCAATTTCAAAAACATTGAAGCAACCAAACGAACTGAAATTATAAGCTCCAATGCACAATGGTTTGAAGACCATTCGCCCATTGATCCAAAATTCAAAAAGGAAACTGTAAAAGGAGTGACTGCCAAAGTTATAACAGCCGCTATCATTGCTGGCGATTGCTACCCAGCAACACCCATTGGCATCAATCTTCCCAACTCCAATTGGATACGTCAGGATTATGGATCTAAATCTGTAACCATTGAAAACATCACAGAGGCATATCATGAAGTATCACTCGGAAATGGTTTTTCAGAAGAGTTTATATGGAGTGATGAAGAATTGAAACGTGCCAAACAATTTGCAGCACTGACCAATAACCTCCACACCGATTTACACGAATGCCTTGGACATGGCTCTGGGAAACTACTACAAGGCGTTGACCCCGATGCTTTAAAAGCTTATGGTTCTACCATAGAAGAAGCTCGTGCCGACTTATTTGGATTGTATTACATGGCCGACCCAAAACTAGTAGAGTTGGGTCTGCTTCCAAATATGGAAGCTTATAAAGCTGAGTACTATCAGTTTATCATGAATGGACTGATGACACAACTCACTCGAATTTTACCTGGCAAAAACATTGAGGAAGCTCACATGCGTAACAGACAATTGATTGCTGCGTGGGTTTATGAAAAAGGGCAATCAGATAATGTGATCGAACTTAAACAAAAAAATGAAAAAACATACATTGTAATCAACAACTACGAAAAGCTAAGGGGCTTATTTGGAGAATTATTAGCTGAAATCCAACGAATTCGATCGACAGGTGATTATGAAGCTGGAAAAGAAATCGTTGAGCGATATGCTATAAAAGTTAATCAGGTCTTACATGCCGAAGTGTTGGAGAGATTCAAAAAATTGAATCTTGCACCATACAGAGGGTTTGTAAATCCGGTATATCAATTGGTGAAAAACAGCAAAGGTGAAGTGACTGATGTGACAATTAACTACGAAGAAAACTTTGTAAATCAAAATATTAGATACTCCAAACAGTATAGTCATGAATAAACCTAAAGCCAGGCGAGATAGGTGTTTATTTTGTCTTGAAGTGGAACTTCATCATCCGTCCGAATGATATAATTAGCCTGCTGAATTTTGGCATCTTCAGACATTTGATGGGATATTCTTGATTTTACCTGCTCAGCCGACACACCATCACGTGCCATCACACGTTGAATTCTAAGCTCTTCAGATGCAGACACAAGTAATACACTATCTACGTATTTATTAAATCCACACTCTAATAAAATGGCCGATTCTACAAAAAGGAATTGGTCATTTTGATTCTTTTCTATCCATTGCTTAATCGCATCCTCTACCACAGGATGTACTATTTCGTTGAGCTTTGATAACAAACTGGCATCTGCAAAAACAAGGCGAGCCACTGCTTTTCTATCCAATCCTTCTTTGGTATAAATTTGTTCGCCAAATAGCGCTTTTGTTTTGAGAATTATTGCTTGATGTTCATTCTGAAGTTTTTTAGCCTCACTGTCAGTGTCATAAACATGGTAGCCCATAAGTCGCAGTGCTTTTGCAACGGTCGATTTTCCACTGCCAATTCCACCTGTGATCCCTATTATTTTGGGTAAATTCATAAGCATTTTCAAATTAGAACCCTAAAGAAAATCCTACTGATATTGTAGTTTGTTTTCCTTGTAAATATCGAGGTGTGAACCTATCTAGATATGCTTGAGATGTGGCAACATACTCACCAACTACAGGATTTACATTGGCATTATCATAACCTTTAATGTCTGACATTGACACATTGACTGTGGCATAAGCATTGTTAAACAGTTCGTATTGAGCACCTAGCGATATCGTTTGATTAGTCCATGTCGGTTTAGCTCCTGATCCGACTTGCGGTTGGCTTATAATTTTTGTAATTACATTTACTCCATCATTATCTCTATTGATGTACGCATATTCTCCTGCGTGGACAGCATTCAAATACGTAAGTGTTACATCCAAACCTCTCAGGGGCTTATATTTTAACGCCAAATATATTTCTTCTGAATTATCACCCAGATAACTACCCAAGTTATAACTATTCGATGCCCACGTCAATGCAGGAACTGTATGCTTATAGCAGATAATATTGTTGTGTGTGAATTCTCCAACCAATGAAAGATTGGAGATTGGAAAATTTACCAATCTTGCACCTGCCTTATAAGAAATTGGATTCTTATCCGGACTACTTGGTGAGAACCTACTAAACATAATTTCATCTGCATATACTGACGCATAAAGATGTAAATGCTTTATATTCCTAGAACTAACATTTAAAAACAACTGTGAATTTTGATTTTCCAAAGCTAAACCCTTTGTCATCGTATGATCCATCGATTTGTAAAAACCAATTGGAATTAAATAAGCAGCTTGTACATTTTGTTCAGCATAAATAATGGAGTTTCCAAATGAAAACTTCAAATTCTTCAAAGGCGTAATAGTAAAAAAGTTGGCTGCAATGAACTTGTTTTTCATACGGTAACTCTGCGTTCCAATATTATTGGTGTAATGTTGCGATGAGTCGATAACATTTGACACCAACCAACCATGTATATAATTCATTTCAAACCAATTAGACGGTGAAAGTCGAAGTGTAAGCATTGGAAAAGAAGGAGTACGTCCTGAAAGAATATTTGATCCATGATTATTATCACCCCACACTACATTCTCCTTTACTAAACCCAATGAGCCCCATTTCCAGCCATACTTTACTCCACCCCTGGAGTCACTAAAATCGCCACCATAAGTTGCTTCTTTGTACTGATAACCTGGCAAATCATTTAAGTAACTCGGACCAGATAACCTAGCCATAAAAACACCACCGACAACAGGTCCAGCCATCGAAATATCTCTGAGACTACCAAACACACTCAGATGCTTACCCATCATGGCTTGAAACTCGGCACCATACCATCTGTTGGTCAACACGCCATTTGAGTTCCGAGAAATAGTCATACCTAATATCGGAGTAAGTCTTGCTCTCAGGATATCATCCTTATAATGAACTGCTGGCTGAAGAAATGACAATGAAGTAGTTGCATTTTGAACTAGGTTTAGTCTTGTGGAAGGTAACTCGTTACGTTCTAAAGCAAATTCATTCAAATAAAACCGCAACTCATCGCGTTGACGATGATTCAACACATCAATTTGTGCTTGTGCTTCCAATAATTTGGCTGCAATGAACTCTCTTGAATACGGTTTTACAGCAGAATTTAATTCAAACAACCCATCTGTAGCCAGTTCGTCCACAAAATCATATACCTTCGAATAATTGACAGACACAGGAATGTCTTGAGCACAAAGTGTATTGGAAGCGAAAAGAAAAAAAAGGAAAAGCCAAAATCTATTTTTCATTCTAAGTAAATTTGAAAAAAAACGTAGAGATACATCATTTACTATCATAGTCAGACACCGTCTTATACCTAAATAGTACCACCTAGACACTAATTTTAAGCACTTCTTGCACGTTTAAAAAAAATGTTTCTCAAAATCAAGAAAAAGTACATTGCATCTGTTTTAAAAGTCCCCTGAGCATGACACAACTTCAAATACTTTAATTCAGACAATTCAATTTCTTCGAGTGACTTAGGCATATCAGCATAAAAAGGAGGTAATAGCCCAGGTCGAAATTCAGACCTTAATTGTTTCAATTCATCGCTATACAAACTAAGATAATGCGCACTTAATGGCCTTACGCCTACGAGTTTCATATCTCCTTTTAATAAATTATAAAACATTGGCAATTCATCCAACCAATACCTCCTTAGAAATCGCCCAATGGTAGTAATGCGAATATCTTTGTTGAATTTCCCTCCTTCTTGAAGGCTGTGCTTTTCATAAATATACTGTTGTAAAAACTCTGAATAAGGATGCATTGTTCTAAATTTGTAAACCACAAATGGCTCCCCTCCCCGCCCACTTCTACGCAATCTTATAAGTGGGCCATAAGTTCTATTAAGGTTTACGTCAGGCTGCTTGTAACGCCGAGCTACTAAATAGGTAAGCTCGCCCACCTTTCTTTCTTGCTCTAGTATAAAACCAGCACAATACAACCTCCCAATGACTTCTGCTTTTGACAAAATTCTCTTCTTCCCTTTGGTAA
>CANIXM010000201.1 GCA_947471245.1 Paludibacteraceae bacterium
ACTACGCAAACGCAACTTGTGCCTTGCTCCACCTTGCAACACACCGATTACAAATCGGCGCGAGCTGCATCCTTTTGCTTATAATATGCCAGCCAGAGGCTGGCTTCTAGCTCGACGAAGTTTGGAAACTTCGCCAGCGACTCGCGCTAAATTCTCTAGCCCGACTGAGGTGATTTATCGGCAATTTATCGGCAATATGGTTAGTTTATCGGCAATTTATCGGCAATCACAACAACCACAGATAGCGGGAACTCTTATTTTCCCCTTCTTTTATTACTAATCCTCTATCAACCAAATTGCTTAAGTCATATCTTGCAGTTCTCTCTGAAACTCCATATTTTTTTATGTACTCTGAAGTTGTAATTTCTCTTTGCATTTTAAAAAACACGAGTGCATCTAACTGCCTATCATTCAGTCCTAATTTACTCAAATCCTCTTTGTTGTAAATATCCTTGCGGAACACAATCAAAAAGTCACTGCCTTCATTTGTGATTGTTGGAGGTGGCAATTTTGCCAACAAACATTGTTCGTTCATTATTTCAATACCTCGCCCCCACGACTCTACATAACCACTACATTTGTATTCAATGTTTTGTGTTTCGGACATAATCTCAGGTTTTTAAATTCATAACAACCACACAGGCGTAACTTATGCCTTGCTCCACCTTGCAACAAACCGATTACAAATCGGCGCGAGCTGCATCCTTTTCTTTTAATATACCAGCCAGAGGCAGGCTTCTAGCTCGACGAAGTTTGGAAACTTCGCCAAACGACTCGCGCTCAATACACCCTACGCTTATCTAGGGGCGAACTCCGTCAGTGTTTACTGGAGGAGTCGTCTACTCTATTGCCAGTAGTTTTTATTCTTTTATTACTTTTTTAGAAATCAAAATCTTTCCATTTTTATCAATAATCAAAGCATTATAAATTCCAGAATTGATATCCAAGTTGAATGAAACTTTATCTCCGTTAATGTTTTTTGCAATCAAAGTTTTTCCATTAATATCAATCAGTTTAAAAATCAATTCTCGGTTATTGAGTTTATTATCAATCTGTATTTCGTTTTTAAATGGATTGGGGTATATATCAAAGCCTGTCTCATAATCAAGTTGCCCTACTCCAGTCAATAGATTACTTGGAAAACATTCACTGAATGTTGGATTGAGATATTTTACAATGCTGTTCTGCCTGAAACAAATATGTTCCCAATAGTGAGAACCACAAGTCGGGATATTTGAAATATGTCCTAGTAATCCATTTTTTACACTACCAATCCCTTCAATTATATAATCAGGGTTTTGATAAAACCAATGATTATCAACTTTGAATCTCTTCCTATAATTCTCCCCAATCAAAACTGAATCTATATCGAGTACAACAGAAATAAATCCTCCATAGGAATCGTGTTTTATAGTGTCTCCAATCTGTTTTGTGAAATCATAAAGCAAATATTCTTTGTCATTACCGCCTCCAATAATAGTTTGACCTCGGTAATATACTTTTTTATCACTTTCTCTTAATCCACCAATTCCATGAATTTTCGGATTAGTCGCATCACCACTCTCAATACAAAGTTTTGAATATTGAATCTCATTAATCGTAGTATCACCATGAATTGTATAGCGAATCAATACGGTATCAGGTGGTGCATCCTGGCAAGTACCAACATAAAAAACATTCCAATTAACTTTCTCTTTTGGAAACGGAACATAATCCTGACTTTTTAAACTTTGATTGATAATTAAAATCAATCCGAAAATAATGGTCGTTTGTTTCATGATAGTATGCTGTTTTAAAATTACTGGCAACGGTGGCGTTTCGAAGCGATTTCCATTCAAGTTACACCAAACTTGATGTGTGGCAGAATCCTCAAATAACCAACTAACCCCCAATGGTTTATACACGATGTTAGCACCAGTTGTTTGGTTGTCAATCGAATAAAATATAAAGGTATTTGAAATCAGAATGTTTATATTTGTGGAGGAGAGTGGGTGGTTTCCCTCCCACGCACAGCTCTTGTTCAGTGTAAATTGGATATACATTTCTGGTTCTTGCAATCGGAATGGTTGGACTCTCCAGTTGTGCGCCATACCCCATTACACATAATACAGTTGTCATATTAATCGATTTGTTCATGTTGTTTACTCTTGTTGTCATAAAAATTAGTGTTGAAGTTAATAAATAATAAACAGCGGTAAAGTCCAATTCCATCCCGATTGAAAAAGCAAAGTATAAGAACATTTTAAACTTACAAACCAAGATTTTAAATATCTTTTTTGTTTATTTCAAAGACCTTTTTAATAACAAATTTATAACAAGCCTGTCAGCGTTGGGTCAGCTGTCATAAAATAATATGTTTATAGAAAATAATGTTACTGAAGTCGTTAATTGGTGAAAATCATTCCTTGACAAAAGAAATGTGTCTTACACTATATCTTTCAACGACAAAAATGAAATCGTTGTCAACTCACGACAAGACGATAATAGTGTCATCCTCGCTGTCGATTGAAACGGTAAGTAGTGTTTTGTCAATTTTACCGATAATATGTTTCAGCATTTCGTGGTTATTTGTTTTAATATTTATTTTATTGTCTTCTATTGTTTTAGAAGTCGTCAAAGTTGATAAGTTATACAAGGTAACTGATTCGTCAATAAACTGAATTTTCAAACCGTCTGAAATTCCAGTTTCCAATGTAAGTGTTGTTAGTTTTGACATAATTTTAATTGTTTTGTAGTTGATAATATGTTGATTCTTATTTTTTACAATTGGTGCTAACACCGAAATATACGCAACTCAAATTCTTGTATGCGCAACTCAGTTGCGCATATATCCGCTATATCTATAAATATGCTATTTCTTATGTATTTGTAAATGAATACATTATAAAATATTCAATATTTCTATTGTTGCGTATATCGGAATTAGTTAAACTTGATATATTTGGTGAGGTTTATAGTTCTATTTTATGCAAAAATAGGTTTTTGTTCGTTTATAAACAATGCATCTCAGTTTATAAATCTAATTTATCCATCGGACTTTTTATTGGCCAAATCCTCTTTTACCTCCCCACAAATATACTAAAGTTTCTGTATTAAATGAGTGGGGTTATACTCTTACTTTGATAGCTTTCGGTTCGGCTACTGAGCTTTTTTGATAAAACGAGACCTCACAGGTTTTAAAAACCTGTGAGGTCTGATGATAATAACTTACTACATATCAACCTGCTATCTCAAGCCAATATTGACATGCTACTTTATCCCGAATTAATCATTTGGAGTTTTGTAAAAAGCCTTGACAACTAATAAGATAGCTATTAAGCATTTTCAAATGCTTAATTTGTGTTTATGCCAAGAACATTTTCAAGTCTTCTTCCACACTACCTATGGGTGCTATGCCAAAATTTTCGACCAATACTTTTGCTACATTCTCAGAAAGGAAGGCTGGAAGTGTGGGTCCCAAATGAATGTTTTTCACACCTAAGTGAAGTAATGCAAGCAACACGATGACAGCTTTTTGTTCGTACCAAGCTATGTTGTAAGTGATTGGCAAATCGTTGATGTCATTCAACTCAAACACTTCTTTCAGCTTGAGAGCTATCACTGCCAATGAATAACTATCGTTGCACTGACCAGCATCCAACACACGAGGAATTCCACCGATATCACCTAGCGGTAATTTGTTGTATCGGTATTTGGCACAACCTGCAGTAAGTATCACAGTGTCATTGGGTAACTGTTGAGCAAAATCAGTGTAATAGCTACGTTCTTTCATACGACCATCGCATCCAGCCATCACAAAAAACCGACGAATGGCGCCTGATTTTACAGCATCAACCACTTTGTCTGCCAATGCAAACACCTGAGCATGAGCAAATCCTCCAATTATCTCACCTGTTTCTATTTCTGTAGGTGCAGCTAGTTTCTTAGCTTGCTCTATGATGGAAGAAAAATCTTTTGGATTTCCGTCCTTACCCTCCTCGATATGGATAAATCCGGGATAACCAGCAGCACCGGTGGTATAAATTCTATCGGTATAAGTAGCTGATTTACGCGGTGGAACAATGCAGTTGGTGGTAAACAAAACAGGTCCATTAAAAGTTTCAAAATCAGTCACCTGACTCCACCAAGCACCTCCATAATTTCCTACAAAGTGACTGTACTTTTTGAATGCGGGGTAGTAATGTGCAGGAAGCATTTCGCTGTGCGTGTACACATCCACGCCAGTTCCTTCTGTTTGTCGGAGCAATTCTTCCATGTCCTTCAGGTCATGACCGCTAATGAGTATAGCAGGATTATTTCTGACACCGATGTTTACTTTTGATATTTCTGGATTTCCATAAGCTGAAGTGTTAGCCTTATCCAAAACTGCCATCACACTTACACCATATTTGCCAGTTTCCAAAACTAAGGCTGTCAACTCATCAGCAGAAAGTTGGTCATTGGTAGTTGCCACCAATGCACGTTGGATAAAAGTATACACCGATGGATCGTCAAATCCCAAATTCCAAGCGTGCTCCAAATAAGCCGCCATTCCTTTCAAACCATAAATAATCAGTTCACGCAACGAACGAACATCCTCATTTTCTGTTGATAACACTCCTACTCGTTGTGCTACTTGCTCCATCTCTTGAACAGTAAGCGCTGTCCAAGTCAGCAAGTCGGTTTCTTGAACTTCCAAATTATGATTTTTGAGTAAAACCTTCAACTCCGATCTC
>CANIXM010000202.1 GCA_947471245.1 Paludibacteraceae bacterium
CCAATCATTTTTGCTCCCACAAGTGCCAATACACCACCTGTAAGGTGTACTACCGATGAACCAGCAAAGTCAACCACACCATGTCCTAAGCCAAACATATTACCTAGTTGAGATAGCCATCCGCCGCCCCACACCCAGTTGCCAAATACAGGGTAGATGATTGTTCCCACTGCTAGACCATAGATGATAAATGATAAATATTTCCATCTTTCTGCCATTGAACCCGTGGGGATAGTAGCTGTGGTATCCATAAATACCATTTGGAATAAAAATAGAGTCAAAATTCCTACATCATACATCCCATCAAGGAAAAATCCTTTGGTGCCAAATAATCCAAATGTTTGTCCAAATAAGTTGATTGTAAACTCTTGATTAAGGGCGTCGGCACCACCCAGAGTGCCCAGCGTTCCAACTCCCCCAAACATGATGGCAAATCCACAAATGAAGAATCCAATCATGCCAAGTGGGTATATCAGGAAGTTCATGGCCATGGTGTGAGCTATATTTTTGGCTCTGGTAAGACCTCCTTCTACCAAAGCAAATCCAACTTGCATAAACATCACTAAGAATCCAGCAATTAATACCCATACCATGTTAATTGCCACTTTGTTGTGTCCTGCTTGTGCACCCACTTCCTCCAGTGTTGGATAACCTGGGTTTGCTGCTGCCACGTCAGTTATTGTTCCTGTGTTAGAACCTGTTGGGTCTAATGCTTTTTCAGCGTGTGAATAACTTGCAAGGCTAGTTGTCACTAACGCAATGAGTAGTAGTAATATGTATTTTTTCATTTTCTTCCCCCTCCTTTGGGTTTTTCTTTGCTCTTTCGTTATTCGATTTTGTTGTAAAGTGAGGTGTCACCTCTCTCTCCATTTCTAATACGGTATGAGTCGTCAATAGTCGATACAAATATTTTGCCGTCACCTACATTGCCTGTTTGTGCAGCTTTGAGTATTGCATCAATTGTTTTTTGAACATTAATATCTCTCACCACAATGGTCATTAATTGCCTTGGAATGTAGCTTGTGTCGTACACGGTTCCTCTGTATGAGAGTTCTCCTTTGTGAATCTCATTTCCTACTCCTGTTACGTCAGCGTAGGTAAAGAAGTCTATTCCTGCTTGGCGTAATGAGTCTCTTACTTCCTCAAATTTTGAAGTACGGATGATTGCTTCAATTTTTTTCATTGTTTATAATTTTAAGCCCCCTAAATCCCCTCCCGTTTATTGCGGGATTAACTGCGAGGGACTTTAAGAGAAGGTTTGTTGTGAATAATCATGCCCTTGTGTGTCCATTTTTTTTATATTTTATTTTGGTCAAGGGGAACTGTCTGTAATGGATTAGATTTTGTTTTGTTCGTTTCTTCATTTTTAAATCCTATTTTTTAAGCTTGTTTGATTTGTTTAAATGAATTTGAAAGAAATAGCCATGTTCATATTAAATTGGAACATGGCTATTAGTTATTGTTTTGTTGTTTCTATCCTTTAATGTAAAGTGACTCATCGCCACTTTCTTGAGTTCTTATTCGCCAAGATTCCTCTATTGTATAGACAAAGATCTTTCCGTCACCAACTTCACCTGTATAGGCAGATTTTAATAGGCAGTCCACTGTTTTTCTAAGGTTCTGATCTCTGACTACAATTGAAAGGGTAAGTCTTGAAATATTCTCAGTGTCAGCAGATCCACGAAAAACAATTTTTTCTTTTCGCTCGTTACCGACTCCGTAAGTTTCGGAATAGGTGAAGAAGTCTATGTCTATTTCATGTAGCGCATCCTTTACTTCTTGAAATTTGGAGCGTCTTATGATTGCTTCTATTCTTTTCATGGTAGTATGTTTTATTGTGTGTTAATACTGACAATTAATTGTTATAAGCCTCTGCACCGTGTTCGAATACGTCTAGTCCACCGAAACCTTTTTCACCTTTTTCTTCTACACGTAGTTTGTATGGATAAGGTAATTTGCTTATAATAAACATCACTACCATAGCTACAATAAAGGTTGCACCAGTTACAATTGCACTTCCAACGGCTTGTGCTATCAATACGTCTGATCCGCCTCCGTAAAACAATCCAGTTACAGGTATTGAATTGTCTGGTCCCATTGGTCCAGTAGCACCAAATTCACCTGATGCAAATAGTCCGAGTGATAATGTGCCCCAAATACCATTTAATCCGTGCACTGGTACAGCACCAACTGGGTCGTCAATTCTTAAGTATTCAAGTAAATAGATTCCACCAAACACTATTGCTCCTGCTATAGCTCCAATAAATATAGAACCAAGAGGTGACACCCAGTAACAAGGAGCTGTAATAGCTACTAATCCACCCAATAATCCGTTGACAGTAAATCCAACGTCAAATTTGCCTTTGAAAGAGCCAATGTAATAAGCTAAAATCATTGCTGATAAAGCACCAGTACAAGCTGCTATGGTAGTGTTGGCGGCTACACGTCCCACACCGATGTAATCTACAGCTGATAATGTACTGCCAGGGTTGAAACCATACCATCCAAACCAAAGTAAGAACGCTCCAGTAACAGCTACTGGTAAGTTGTGTGCAGCAGGAAGTCCCCCCCGTTTATTATCATCTCTCAAGAATATTCTTCCTAAACGTGGCCCTAGAACTATTGCTCCAGCCAGTGAAACTACTCCACCAATGGTATGAACAACTGTTGATCCTGCAAAATCGCGGAAAGGTTGTCCTAGTG
This sequence comes from Paludibacteraceae bacterium, assembly GCA_947471245.1. Taxonomy (GTDB): domain Bacteria; phylum Bacteroidota; class Bacteroidia; order Bacteroidales; family Paludibacteraceae; genus Paludibacter. The sequence goes on from CANIXM010000202.1 coordinate 2,704, forward strand.
ATGGTAAAAAGTTGCCGGAAGTTCCCATCGTTACCAAGAATCCATCTGGACCCCATGCCCAGTGACCGATAATAGGGTAAATGAATGCTGTAACAGCTATGCTGTAAAGTATGTCACCACGGAAACTTGTACGTCCAATCATGGCACCTGATGTGATTGTAGATGCGGTGTCAGCAAACGCAAATTGGAAAACCCAATGTGCTAATAGTGCTACCCCAGTGGTGCCATAAGTAAGCGGAGCACCTTGCAAGAAAAACCATTCGCTTCCAATAAAACCGTTACCCGTGCTGAACATAAAGGCATAACCGATTGCCCAGAATGATACTCCACAGATGGCAGTGTCCAAAACACACTCTATCAATACGTTGACAGTTTCTCTTCTGCGTGCAAAACCTGCCTCAAGCATTACAAAACCAGCTTGCATCCCGAATACCAATGCTGCTGCAACAATGGTCCAGAGCGTGTTGATGGAATTAATCATGGTTGTTTCGTGAGCGGTGTAGGTGTCTGCCGCCATTGCGGGAGTGCCTGTTATCAAACTTGGTACGATTACCATGGCCGCTACCACAGCTAATAGACCGATAATCTTACCAGTAAAGATGGTTGCGAACAATTTCCAATCTTTCGGTTTTGAGATACCCTCTAGTACTCTAGAGAAGTATCGCCCCCTCAAGGGGGGAGAATAAGTACTTGTTGTCATGTTATGTTAATTTTTAAAGAGTATTACTCAGTTATTTAAAAATTGTTTTTTGACTTGGTTAGGTGTGACAGCGAATGCCATGTATGAATACCTAGTGTAACTTTGGTTTTTATCTATGTGTCTTATAATGTCACACCAAGTACAAAGTGAATTTGGTCTGCAGCATTTGAATAGATAGTTTGTACATAAACCGGAATGCTTAGAGTCTCGCTGAATTTCAATGATTTAGATGCTTTCAATGATACGTTACATATTTTGACCCCAGTTTCGTTCATCCCAATTGCACCTGTAGTTGGGTCGATTTTTGAAGGATTCCAGTGGTAGCCAATGTTTGAGTTGCTTTCCCATGGAGATACACCTACTGCTGGCAAAAGTGTTACGTCACCCACGTTGAAGCTGTAGCTAGCTTCGATGTATGTTGAGTACATTTGTTTTCCTTTAGCGTTTTGGTCTCTTGCACCGAGAACAAATGTGTTAGCAACTAAATTGAAATTTGAAATTGAATAGCCAATGGTAGCCTCTAGGTAATGACCAGATGTGCTGTTTATTGAATCGGTGCCAATGTATGGTTTGTTTTTGCCAGACCACCAGTATTGAGTTAATCCAAATTTCAATCCGCTGAATGTATAGAAGAGACTAGCATCTACTTCTTTGTAATTGCCATCTACGAAATCACTACTTCCCCAGATACCAGCATTTAGTCCGCCATAGGTTAAGTTTACAGTTGGTTGGAAACTTGCCCCAGCAAAATATACACCACGCCAGATGTATGAACTTACTACGTCTGCTCCTGCAGTAACGCTAACACTTGGAGCTGAAGCGGTGGTAGCTGTTTCTTGTGCCGAAAGGCTCATTGAAGTTGAGAGGAGTGCAATCGCACAGATTGCTAATGTTTTCATTGTTTTCATAATTGTGTTTGTGTTTTAATAAGACAATTGAAATAAATTACTAGTTTTAATTGTAAAGTGTTATTTGGTTGAAAATTCTGCAGTAAATGCAACCAAAATAATAAAAATCGATTTGTGCCCTGTCATTATGTTGTGAACACATTGCAAAAATAATCATAATGTTATCCGTTCCAACCAAAATGTATGTTTTTATATCTCTTTTTTTTGATTGACTTTCAAATTGATTTGTTTTCCGTGTTTTTTGTTCGTTTTTGTAATTGTATTGTGTTGATTTTATATAAATCGTAAATGGTGTTGACTTGCAGTTTGCTAATTAAAATATGTTGTGTTTGTGTTTTTGTCATTTTTACGTCAAAATGTTGCTTGTTTGGCTTTAATTGTGACAAAAAAAGCC
>CANIXM010000203.1 GCA_947471245.1 Paludibacteraceae bacterium
GGTTATATTTACTCGTTCCCACGTGTGAACACAGAAATTTCTGGTGGCGAGTCGCAAATCACAGGTAACTTCACTGTCGAGGAAGCAAAGGATTTGGCTAATACTCTGAACTCAGGTAAAATGCCTGCACCAGCACGCATCGTGCAAGAGGATATTGTAGGACCATCGCTTGGTCAAGAAGCCATCGATCATGGTTTCATGTCGTTCTTGATTGCTTTTGTGTTGATTCTTGTGTACATGGTGCTTTATTACGGCACTATCCCTGGGTTGATAGCCGACTCGGCATTGTTTATCAACGTATTTTTCTTGTTAGGTGTACTAGCATCATTTGGCTCTGTTCTTACTTTGCCAGGTATCGCGGGTATTGTGCTTACTCTTGCCACAGCGGTAGATGCTAACGTGGTAATCTATGAACGTATTCGCGAAGAAATGCGTAGTGGTAAAGCCATGAAGCGATCCATTGAAGATGGGTACAAGCATGCAGTAACTGCTATTATTGATGCCAACGTAACGGCTGTGATTACAGGTATCATCTTGATGAAATTTGGTACAGGCCCTATTCGTGGATTTGCCACTACATTAATCATCGGTACCATCACTTCGTTCTTGACTGCTGTGTTCTTGACTCGTTTGATGCTTGAAACTTATGCTAAACGTGAAAACGCTAAAGAATTACCTTTCATTAGCAACTTTACCAAAAACTGGTTCCAAAACATCAATTTTAGCTTTATAGGAAATAGAAAATATGCTTATATCATCTCTGGTTCATTGATAGCTATAAGCTTGATTTCATTTGGTGTTAGAGGATTTAGTTTGGGTGTTGATTTTAGTGGGGGTAGAAATTATGTGGTAGCATTTGATCAAGCCGTAAAAACTGATGAGGTACGTGCACTTATTTCATCATCATTCCCGGGTGATAATCCTCAGGTTATTACCATTGGTTCTGACAATCAAGTGCGTATTTCTACGAAATATAAAATTCAAGATAATTCGCCTACTATTGACAACGAAATTGAATCTAAGTTGTACACTGGATTGAAGCCGTTGTTGAAACCATCATTGTCAAAAAATGACTTTATCAAAAACAACATCAAAAACTCTCAAAAGGTAGGTCCTACCATTGCTGATGATATAAAAACTTCTGCTATTTGGTCCATTGTTCTAGCCATTTTATTAATCGGGGTGTATATCTATTTCCGCTTCCGCGAATTTGGTTACGCATTGGGTGCTACTGTTGCATTGGCTCATGACGCCATCATCGTGTTGGGAAGTTTCTCGTTGTTATACAGCATCATGCCTTTCTCAATGGAAATAGATCAAGCATTTATTGCCGCTATTCTTACAGTTGTAGCATATTCGGTGTATGACACTGTGATTATCTTTGACCGTATTCGTGAGTATGTCAACCTTTCTCCTAAGCGTGAACGTGGTGAAACTATGAATGATGCGATCAACCATACTTTAGGTCGTACATTTAGTACTTCGTTGACTGTAATCATGGTGTTGTTGTCCATGTTTATTTTTGGTGGTGAGACCATTCGTGGATTTATTTTTGCAATGTTGTTTGGTATGATTATCGGAACCTATTCTTCTATCTTCAATGCCTCACCTATCACTTATGAAGTGTATATGTATAAGCAAAAAAGGGCTGCAAAAAAACTAGCAACTAAATAGTGATTGCATCTTGATATTAAAGCAAAAGACCTTGTTCTCCTGAGAACAAGGTCTTTTGCTTTTTGTTTGTGCAAGCGGTTTTATTGTTCATTCCTGAAAATTCAAGTACCTTTGCGGAATAATATAAAAAATGAAAGTTATGTATGATTTAATAATAATAGGTGGAGGTCCTGCCGGATATGTAGCGGCCGAACGTGCCGGGAAGAATGGAATGTCGGTTGTCTTATTCGAGAAAACTAGCTTGGGTGGTGTTTGTCTCAACGAAGGATGTATTCCCACTAAGACCCTGCTTTATAGTGCGAAAATGTATGAAAATGCTTTGGCTGGAGCCAAATATGGTGTGTATGCTGATGGTGTTAAGATTGATTTTGGGAAAATTGTTGCGCGTAAAAATAAAGTGGTGAAGAAATTGGTGGCAGGTGTTGCTGCCAAAATGCTACATCATCAGGTAGAAGTAATCAAGGGTGAGGCAATGATTTTGGGCACGGAAGCTGGATCAATTCACGTGCAATGCAATGATGTTGATTATCAGGCTAAAAATCTCTTGGTTTGTACAGGTTCTTCTGCTTTTGTGCCACCCATCGACGGGTTGGATGTGGACAATGAGGTGGTAATGACCAACAAGGAAATTCTAGCTTTAAAAGAGCAACCTGAGTCATTGATCGTTATAGGTGGTGGTGTTATAGGGATGGAGTTTGCTAGTTTTTATAACAGTTTAGGCACAAAAGTTACAGTCATTGAAATGACACAAGAGATACTCGGTGGAGTGGATGTGGAATTGAGTGGGATGCTCAGAGAAATCTATCAAAAGAAAGGTGTAGTGTTTCAGCTCAATTCTAAAGTTACTCGGGTTAGTGGCAATTGCGTAAGTTTTGAATCAGATGGAGTATCCACAACATTAGAAGCCGAAAAAATCCTAATAAGTGCAGGACGGAAAGCCAATGTGACTGGTTTTGGACTTGAAAATATTGGCGTCAATGTCACTAGGGCTGGTATTGAGGTGGATCATCTGATGCGTACCAATATCCCCAATGTGTATGCAGCTGGCGATGTGACTGGCTTCTCATTATTGGCACATACTGCCATTCGAGAGGCAGAGGTGGTGGTTAATCACTTGTGCGGCATAGAGGATGCGATGAATTATGACATCATTCCAGGCGTGGTTTATACCAATCCTGAGGTGGCATGTGTAGGTGAAACAGAGGCTTCGGCAATAGCCAAAGGACTTAGTGTAAAGGTTTCAAAATTGCCAATGACCTATGCTGGTCGATTTGTGGCGGAAAATGAGGGTGTCAATGGACTATCAAAAGTCATAATCAATGCTGCTACAGATCAAGTAATAGGAGTGCATCTTCTTGGCAATCCATGCAGCGAGATTATTTTTGGTGCTTGTATGGCCATTGAACAAAAAATGACTGTTTCTCAATTGGAGAAGGTGGTTTTTCCGCACCCTACGGTGAGTGAGATATTCAAAGAAAATCTGTTTGCTATCTAATGAGTTGTCGTTTTGCAACTGCAACCGTTGAAATGGTCGTCCACCATGCCACATGCCTGCATGAATGAATAACAGATGGTAGAGCCAACGAATTTAAAACCACGTTTAAGCAAATCTTTGCTCATTTGGTCTGATATTGTAGTCTTGGGCACTAAGTCTTCCATCGAATGGATGGAATTGATAATGGTTTTATGGTCAGTAAAACGCCAAATGTAGCTGTCGAAACTTCCAAATTCTTTTTGAATGGCTAGAAATGCTTTGGCATTACCTATCGTTGCTCTGATTTTGGCTTGGTTACGTACTATTGAAGCATCCTGCATCAATTCATTCACTTTATCTTCGGAGTAGTGCTGTATGATGTTGGCATCAAACCCATCGAAGGCTTTGCGGAAATTTTCACGTTTATGAAGTACTATTTTCCAGCTCAGACCAGCTTGAAAGCCTTCGAGGTTTAGCAGTTCAAATAGCGCATTGTCGTCGTGCAGTGGTTTTCCCCATTCTTCGTTGTGATAGGCTTTCATTAGCGCATCACCACCAGTCCAAGAGCAGTCATTTGTAGGCATAGAATTCAAGTTTATAGAGTGTAATCTGTTGGAAATAGCAATTCAACTTAGAACATTCTTATTCGCAATATGTTTTTAATTTTAACTACAATATCGTTTAAGGCAGGTATTCTTTTCAGAATACAATAGAACCCGTTTTTCATTTTTCATTTTTCATTTTTTTATCATGACTGATCCAATACGAATCATTGAGAAGTACTACACCAAAGGTAGTGAACTTTACCGAATCTACATGAGTCACGCCATTTCTGTTTCAGACTTGGCTGTTCAGATTGTGGATAGTCACCCTGAACTGAATTTGGATAAACAGTTTGTGTATGAGGCTGCTATGCTTCATGACATAGGAATCTTCAAATGTGATGCTCCAGAGATATGTTGTGAAGGTAGCTCAATGTATATCGAACATGGGTACTTAGGTGCAGACTTGTTGCGTAGTGAAGGATTGCCACAACATGCACTGGTGTGTGAACGACATACGGGTGCTGGCATCAGCAAAAGTAAGATAATGAAAAAAAAACTGCCATTGCCATTAAGAGATTTGCGCCCTCAAACCATGGAAGAGAAAGTGATTTGCTATGCCGATAAGTTTTATTCCAAAACCAAATTAAACACCAGCATCCCACTAGAAACAATAAGAAAAAAACTCGAAAAACATGGAAAAGCTAGCCTCAATCGATTTGATGCGTGGCATGAATTGTTTAAAATTTAAGTTTGAATTTAGAACTTATGCAGGAAGCCCACACTCATTAAACCCTTAAACTGCAGTTCAGGTTTTTTGCCAGCCTCAGTGATGATGGTGTTGTCAAATCGTGGATTGAGCATGATGCGCGTAGAAATGAACCGATTGACTATCAGATTACACACCAACTCCCAGTCAACCTCTACCTGTTTATAGTTGGTGTACAATGAAAATCGAGAATCCAATTGTATCTCCTTGACTGGAGAATAGGAATTGGTGATTCTTAC
>CANIXM010000204.1 GCA_947471245.1 Paludibacteraceae bacterium
AACAAGTAAACAAGTAAACAAGTAAACAAGTAAACAAGTAAACAAGTAAACAAGTAAACAAGTAAACAAGTAAACAAGTAAACAAGTAAACAAGTAAACAAGTAAACAAGTAAACAAGTAAACAAGTAAACGAGTAAACAAGTAAACAAGTAAACGAGTAAACAAGTAAACAAGTTATTAACCACTGATTCCTCTTTAGTTCCCCTTTAGGGGTTAGGGGTTTAGCTAAACAATATGAAAAAAATAATAACCGTAGTAGGAGCTCGTCCGCAGTTTGTAAAAGCTGCTACACTGAGCCGTGAATTTCAGAAAGTGGGAGTGGAGGAACGTATCATTCACACCGGGCAGCATTTTGATGCCAATATGTCCGATGTGTTTTTTACAGAGATGGATATTCCTAAGCCAGCTTATCAGCTAGATATTAATGGTCTTACGCATGGTGCCATGACAGGGCGAATGTTGGAGGGAATAGAAGAAATTTTGCTCAAAGAAAAACCCGATGGGCTGATGGTCTATGGCGATACCAACTCCACGCTGGCAGGTGCACTGGCAGCCTCCAAACTTCACATCCCAGTTATACATGTGGAGGCAGGATTGCGCTCGTTCAACATGGCCATGCCCGAGGAAATCAACCGCATTCTTACTGATAGAATTTCCAACTACCTGTTTTGCCCTACCGACACGGCAGTGAAAAACCTTCATGCCGAAGGCTATGCCTCCATGCCCATTCGCATCATTAAGAATGGCGACGTGATGCAGGATGCCGCACTTTACTACGCCGCCAAAGCTTCACAAGTATCGGATGTGCTGACCAAGCACCAGCTTTCCAGTTTTGTATTGGCCACTATCCATCGTCAGGAGAATACTGATAATCCCGACTATTTAAGGAGTATTATCTCAGGGCTTAACAGCATTCACGCCATCACTCCGGTGGTGGTACCCATTCACCCCCGTACGCGTGGCATATTGGCAAAAATGGACATTACACCCAAGTTTAACATGATAGACCCTGTTGGTTATTTTGATATGATCATGCTACTCCAAAACTGTGATATAGTCATAACCGATAGTGGTGGTGTGCAGAAGGAAGCGTTCTTTTTCGGCAAGCACTGCATCACCCTACGCGAACAAACCGAATGGGTGGAACTGGTTGAAAATGGATTTAATACACTCGTGGGTAGCGACAGCCAACAACTTCTCACAGCCTTTGACTTTTTGTCCTCCAAAGCATCCGACTTCTCCATTGACCTCTACGGAAACGGAAAAGCAGCCGAAAGTGCTGCGAAAATGATAGCTGAGTTTTAAAAAAATGAGAAAGCATAGCCTAATATGAAAGTGTGTTTTGTGTGTAACGAATATCCTGATGGGCCTCATGGCGGAATAGGGACGGTGAGCCAGCTGTTAGCAGAAGGACTAATCGTATTAGGTCATGAAGTAAAGGTTATTGGTGTTTATAGTAGCTTGTATGGACATATTCAACACGAGATTAAAAATGGTGTTGAAGTACATCGAATTCTCGTAAATCAAAATAGTAAGTTCTCATCCTTTTATGGTTACTGGAAAGTATCTATGAAAATTAAAAAATGGATTAATAATAAAAGTGTTGATGTAATTGAATGTCCAGATTCATACGGAACTTTGGCTTATTTTGCCAACTTCAACCGCCCATTGATTTTACGTGCTCATGGAAATAATACATATTTCGCAAATATATTAGGGAATTATGTGTCAGAAAAGACAAAGAAGTATGAGACTTCTTTGTATAGAAAATCTGATGCCGTTTGTGCTGTTTCTAAATATACTGGTGATAAAATGAAGCAGCTTATGGGTTATGATAGGGAAATTCATATTATTTATAATGGGATTGATATAGGAGATATAGATGAAGCAATCAAGGGTATTAATCAAGTTAATCAAAGAAAGTGCTGTGATGTTGTTTACTCTGGAACTTTGATTAAAAAGAAAGGAGTTTATGAATTGATTGATGCTATGGTACTTTTGCTTGAAAAGGGTTTAGAAGTATCAATTGCAATTAATGGAAAGGATACTATTAATCCTGCAACAGGTGTCAGTGTGAAGACGGAATTGATAAATATTATCCCCAAACAATTTCATCAAAACTTTACTTTTAATGGTCATGTGACTAGAAATGAGCTGTTTTCTCAATTAAAAAATTGCAAACTAGCAGTGTTTCCATCTCATGCAGAAGCTTTTGCGATGGCACCACTGGAAGCTATGGCGATGTCTATACCTACAGTTTATTCAAATCAAACAAGTGGAAATGAGTTGATTGATGATTTTAAAGATGGGATTATTATTGAGCCTAAGTCAAGTAAATCTATTGCAGATGCTATTGAGTATTTAATTTCTAATCCAGAAAAAGCAGAAGTTATTGGTAAGAATGCTAGATTGAAAGTAGAGTTGATGTTTACAAAACAAATAATGATTAATAATACAATAGATTTTTATGACAAAGTTTACACCGCATTTCATAATTCCAGAACAGTTTAAGCTGTTTCTTACAGGTAAATCATTCTCGAATTTACAGAAATTTCATATAGTTAAAAAATCATTTATTTTAGATAGAAATGAACTTCTTTTGCATTTGGTAGCAAATAGGAAGGTGTTGCATTTTGGTTGTTGTGATCACCTGAATTTAATTGAGGAGAAAATTACTAATGGATCACATTTACATACCAATATTACAAAGGTTGCAACTGAGTGTGTTGGGCTAGATATAAATGAGGAGTCTTTGACAAAATTGTCAAGTTTAGGGGTGAGCAATTGCTATTATTATGATTTGTTATCATCGAACAACAGTTTCATTGAAAATAAGGAATATGATTTTGTTTTATTAGGTGAGATTTTGGAGCATATACCTAATCCTGTTGAATTTTTAAATCTGATTGCAAAGAAATTTGTAAATGCTAAAGAAATCATAGTGACTGTCCCTAATGCCTTTTCTACTAAGAACTTTTATAATATCAAGCAAGGTGTTGAGGAAATAAACACAGACCATAAGTATTGGTTTACTCCTTATACAATAGCTAAAGTCCTTTCTGTGGCGGGTTATGATGCTAATAACATCTATTTCGTAGATAGATCAAGAATTAGCCTTTTGGAGAAATTTGTAAAATGGTTTTATCTTTTACAAGGTAAAAATCCTTTCACTTCTAAGAAGTGGTCAATATCTAAGGCTACTGGATTAGTTGCAATTGCAAAGTTTCATGCGAAATCGTAAGGTTGAAAATTGAAAGAGGTGTCACTAGTAACAAATGACACCTCTTGCTTAAATGATTAGAATTATTCAATTTTTAATGCATCTAATTGAAAACCCGTATGTTTTATTTAATGTATGCGTGTTGACAGATGCACCATTGTATCCTATTGCTCTAATAATCGCTTGAGTAGAATTGCCTTCAGTTGAAGTCCAAATGTCTGTTCCTTCATTCATGATGTAAAATGATCCATCATATCCTCTATAGCCACCTGGTAAGATTGAAAGTCCAGTGGTGTTGTTTTTGGTTAGATCATTGCCAACTGAACCTGTAACGCTACTTGATGTCCATGTGGTTTTTGAACAAATAGATTTTGCATATAAATTGCCGCTTTTTGATCCATCATAGTTATAGCCATTTGATTCAAGATATTTTTGTAATGTTGTCCAGTCAGCATCACTCGCCACTCTATAACCAGTTGGTGCTACCCCTCTAGGGTCAGTTGTTACTGCCCATGAATATAGTCGTCCGTATACATTCGCATAACTTTCATCATACATAACCCACTGATATGGTTGTGTCGCGTTTGAATTCGAACCTGCCATGGTAGGAATTAAATCCCCATTGTTAAAGTGTTTTGTTTTCAAATTCTCAACAAGCCATGTTTGAGTGCCAATAATTACTGAGGTGTAGATATTGCCGTCGATGTCAGTGATATTGGCTTTTGGGTCTAGTTTGAAGGTAATGCTGTCAATGTCGGTAACTGCAATTTTATTTACAATAGCTCCGTTTTTGTGGATTAACAAGGAGTCTTGAGCTAAGACGCAATTAATCCCAATAGCTCCAAGTAAAATGATTACTGAAAAAATCTTTTTCATGCTGTTTCGAGTTGAAATTTATATTTTAATGAATTTTGCAGATTCTGAATAAATTTCGCCATCTATTCTAAGTATATACATTCCTTTGTATAGGTTCGAAATATCTAAAGTTAATACCTGCTGACCAATACCATTAGGATAGGTCTGTTTTAATACGATTACTCCTCTGGAGTCATAAAGAGTTACTATCGCACTTTGATTTTTTATCTCATTGAAAGTTATTGATATATCTGTGCTTGCAGGGTTTGGAGAGATAGAGAGGATGTCTTTCTTGTTTTCTACAGATACTTCATCGTTGGATGAGATAATAACAGGTTTATTGAATGTAATCCGTTTTATCAATGACTCAATGTAATTTTTACTTCCACCACTTTTATTTTCTACAATCATGAACCCTTTATTGAAACTAATCTTGCTAATCTGTGACAATGAATACGACGATGAATCGGTCTTTTGTCCTACTTTCATAATTGTTTGAGCAGATACTGTACCTGTTACGAAGATTAGTATCAGTATTAAAACCCAAATGATTTTGTTTTGGAACATCTCTATATGGTATTAAAAGTTTGTTTTGCAAAAGTAATGATTTTTATAC
>CANIXM010000205.1 GCA_947471245.1 Paludibacteraceae bacterium
ATATAGTCCCTGTAATCATCAGGACTAATTCTTCCTCTCAATAAATTGGCAATTCCCCAAAGCTGGCTTTCTAATAATTGTTTTTGGTCTTCAGACATAAAATAGTTTTTTTGCATTTTTCGAACTTCAAAAATACTCATTTTGCGTTACAGTACCTTGTTTTTGGCAAACAAAGATATTTAGAGTATTTGAGATGTAGTATTAAAGTTTAATTGGATTAATAAGGTGTTATTTAGGTAATCTTACTTTGCAAACTCTGCAATGTTTGCAAAGTATGATTGTATTCAAGTTTTCTCATAATATCCTGAACGAGGATTATCTAACAATTTGTTAGCAAGTAATTTTGAAAGATAGCCATCAGCTGTACGTTCTTTGATGTTCAATTTATTTAAAGCAAGTTCAATTGCTTCCTTTCGCTGAAAGTTATTAGGCAATAAATTAAAAAAACTTTTCAATGCTTTATCTGCTCCTGTGGTTGATTTTGGAAGTTCGTTAAACATAAAAATAGCATGTTGTTCATAGACTTTTACTACCCGTAGGGCAATTTCAAAATCTTCGTCAGAACATTGATATTCGTTTTGAATTTCTGCACTGTCATAATATCTTTGAGCAGTGAGTATCATGCATAAACGTAATAATATCAGACCTAACCGTTTAGATGTACTTGCCATATCTTCGCTATGAAAGCAAGTAAGTGTAATGAGGCTGTTTCGACCAAAATCATTCAGTTTAATCCAATGTTCAGGCGATAGTTTTACTACAATTCGATGGTTGGTTTCTAAAAATTCTACAAAATGAAAAACTTCGTCCGCAAGAGTGTTGAAATGAGCACTTAGGTTTACTCCGTTGTTTGTTTCGGCTGCGTCTAACCATATATTTTCGGATTTAAAGACATAGAATAGAAACCGACTAAACAAACCATCCTCAGAAGATTTAATGAGATTAACTACTTGTCCGGGTGTGCCAGCTAAAGCCACCGCAAGTGCAGGTTTGTTGATTTCTACATATTCTCTATTTGTCTTGCGACTGTAAGAAATGGGTTCGTGGTGGAATGCTTTGCGTAATAAATCTGAATAACCACCCCAATCTTGTTTAAAAACATTTCCCATAGAATCAGCTTCAGTTTCGCAAAAAATTCCATTCTGGTCGCCTTCTTTAAGATGTTGAATGACCCTGGCACTGCTATTATTGGCTGGAATAAATAATACCTTAAATGGAGGTTCTTCGGGCATTTCTAGCTCTTCAGCGTTGCACCTTTTGTCCGTCAATTTCTTTTTATATACTTGCATTTGAACGGTATATGTTTTCTTCTTCGCTTCACTCTCTTGCAATAATATATTGTGATATTTTTGCCCCAAGACTTTAGCAGACGCTAATCCAGACTTTCCACTTGCTGCTGGTGCAATAACGAAAGAATAAAGGTTAGCACGATTTTCTTCACCATTATATAGACTAATTACATTTTTCATACAACCACTCATAATGGTTAATGCACCAGTAAGAAATACATCCCGCTGACGTTTGTTAGAAAATACTTCACAGCCCTTTTTGAATATTACAGGAAGTTTTTCGAAAATTTCGTCAGGTATATATGGCATGTTAAGTAATTGATTGGCTTTTAAATCAATTTCTTCTTCCAATGTATCGTCAGACTTTGCAGTAATTGCAAATTTTGCAAGCGTACTGTTATTCGTTGTAGCTGATTTTTCTGTCAATGGGTTGCAAGCGTGTAAGTTTGTGTTTTTGTAACTGTGTTTAACGATATTGCTGATTTCAGTGCTGTTGAAGTCTGGCTGTTCGAATTGTAGCAGATAATTGTATGCTGTGTTTTGATCTATTCCAATTCTGTTTAATCCACAACTAAGCAAGCCAACATAATGATTTCTGTTGCCCGAAACAAATGTCTCGGTTTTGTCCAAATTTATTTTCATAACTTCGCATTGTTCTAAATCTGAATTAGTTGAACTTTTTGATTTTTGAACAGGCCGAACATTATTTTGATTAACAGCCAAGGGTTTGGGTAAGTAATCATCAATAAATTTACCATCAATAGTGGGAGCAGAGTAATTATAGTAACTGTTGCAATCCCACGAAAGATAACATGCACGGGATATATCTGAACATTGTTTATCTATTTCCAATTTCATTTTCTTTCGGAAATAGTTTTGAAACGATTTGAAGTAGTCGGAGTGACTACCTGCGTTAGTATCAATATGATAAAATACTTTTAATCCATTCCCGGAAGGACTAACAAAAAAGAGTGTTGGAGTCAGACGCTCTATTAGATTTGCTTTTAATTCACGTAAATCGTTTACATAGTCAAAGTCTAAACAAAAAATATTACTTCGTTGAATTAATGCCTCGTTGTTTCGAGTAGAAAAACAACCAGAGGGTGTAATATAGTCTAATGTCTGTTTTATGCTTTTATTTCCATTTCTAATTGACTTAATTTTTTCAACATATTCAGCTGATCTAATTAAATGATTGAGTTGCTCTAAAGTGATACTTTCTGTTGGAATAGTTGATTTAATGCCGCCTTTATATAAACTGAATTTATTCATTTTCATCTGTTTATAATTGTTTTTTAGTTATCAGATGGAACTCGCACATAAACATCTCCTTGTGTGTCAAAGCTTATTTGTCGTGCTCGTTTCATGTGTTTATGATTGATTTTTATTTGTCAAATGGAACTCGCAAATCAAAATTTAATCATGCCCCAGTGGGTCAAAATAGATTAAATTTTGTCATGTTCGTTTCATTATATTTTATTGGCTTTACGATAATTCTTTTCAAGTAAATTCTCTAAGTCGGATATACGATAGTAAATTTTATTTCCAATTTGGGAAAAACTTATTACACCAGTATCGCGCCATGTTTGGGCAGTTTTTTGACTTATACCCATGAGGTTGATAAATTGAGCATTATCAATTAGATCAATTGGTTTTTCAATAATCGGTTTGTTTAAGGCTTCAGTTATTTCATTCAATTTTTGATGGGTCTTCTTGTAGTTTTCTGCAATTTCTTGTAATGACCTACGACGTTCATCATCATCGTCGAAACGTTTATAAACGTCTGAGACAAATTTCTCGAAGTGAGCTTTATAGTTCATCATTTGCGTTTGTTTTTTAAAGTTAATACACATTTAGAACTGGTAAGCATTTCAGAGTGAGTCTGTTTACGACCAGAATGAATCCAAGAGGTTAACTCTGTTTCGGAGAAATAGAGTCGTTTTCCCACGTTTGTAAAAGGGATGGTACGCGTGCTTACAAATCCGTAGAGTGTAGGCACAGTTAGATTGACGAATTTTGCAGCTTCACTGATTGACATTGGTCTGTCGGAAGGCGCGTGTGAAATGATTGTTTGTTGAGTTTTGAGCAACAGTTCGAGCGAGTCCACTTTTTCAAGTAATAAACTCACTGCTTGTGGGAGTGATTCGAAAGAAACTACATTTGTATTCATTTTTTATTGTGCTTTATGTGGCACAAAAAAAAATGTGCCACTGGTTAGTGTGACACAAAAGTAGATTGTTGATATGTGTTATATGATTGATATTCAGTTGTTTGAAGTTGCCATGAAACTACAGACAACTAGGAAACTGAATTATCTAGTATTTTGGTGAGTTTTTCTTTGATATAGATATAATCGGCATCGCTTTCTTTTAAAGTTGGCAGATTTAATTCGTTTGTGTAAGAGTCGATATATTTGTTAACAGCCTGTAATTTATCAAAAGTGCTATCTTCTTTGAATAACAGAATAAACTGCTTTCTTGAAAGAGTTTTGGAGTTTGAAATGATTGAGATGATTTTAAATTCCTCCTGTAATAGATAAATTAAAATTGCCAACCACTTTCCTTCCAAGTTTTTGAAATTTCTCTGTATCTCCAGAAATAATCCAATATTGGTTTTGTTACTTAAGAATTCTTCGAGATTTGAGGTTGAGAATTTTGCACTTTGCTCTAACTTCATTTGGCTTTTAGAAACCTCCGAAACTGCTGTATGTTTAATTCGTTCTTCTAGTATTTCGATTGCTTTTTTATAAAGTAATTTATTTTCTGGATACTCTTTCATGTTGAATGCAAAACATTTACCTTCTGTACCTAATACGCTCATTTCTAACATTGCAAGACCTTCGGCATAAATTTCTTTCCTTTTAAGTAAATCGGGCTCATTTTCTGCTACACTTCTTCTTTCTTTAAAACCAAACCCAAAACTTTTTGGAGTATATTCGTCCAAAATATGAAATGGAAGACATATAAAGAACCGATATAGTTTTTCAGAAAAATCATTTAGAAACTTATATCCCTCAAGGTTCAAAATTATTATTGATCTAATTTCATTTCTTTTGTCATCCCATTTGTAGCTCTTTTGATTGTCAAAAAAATTACAAAATGAAACCATTGATTCATTCAAATATTTAGTAATAAGGTTTTTATATAATAATCTTTTTTCATCGTTTAATTTAACCTCTTCATCAGAATAATAATAAATTGGTTTCCTTTTTCTTTTAAATGAGAAGAAACGAAAAAAACGAATAACTAAAATGAGAAGATTAAAAAACATCCCTAAATCTAAATTTTCGTAACTATCAGATTCTCTTTTGTTTATTTTTCTAGCAATTGGAATGAAAGAAAAAATTCTGAAATCAATTTCAAGTTTCTTCAGGTATTCAACATCTTCCATTGTTGAAT
>CANIXM010000206.1 GCA_947471245.1 Paludibacteraceae bacterium
CAAGCATTGGTTTGTTGGGCAATGGCAGCAAGGCCTTCGTCCGTGAAGTTAAACTTCATGATAGAGCCGAGGTTTTGGCTTTGTCGCATTAGCTCCAAGGCATTGTAAAGTGTATCGGTGTATGTGGCGTTGGCTTCGCCCAGAAAATCGAGTACTTCCTGTGGCGTAAAGATTTCCTTTTCGGGCATGGCATATACATGTGGCAATAGCTTTTTATCCAAAATGGTACGGTCTTGCGCTGCTGCTTTTAGCAATAAAGCAAAAGTGGCGAGTTGTGCGGCACGTGGGTCAATGTCCAAGCCAAAGAGGTTGTTTTCGAAAATGGAGCGCACGGCTTCGGAAGCTGTATAGCCTTCTTCGCGGTACATGGCATACAGCAAGTCGAAACCTTCAACGAGAATGTGACCAGAGCCGGAGGCTGGGTCAAGGAGTTTAAGGTGGGCGACTTCGGAAATAAGAGCCCCACCCCGACCTTCCCCGAAGGGGAGGGAGTTGTGCGTATCGGAACTTTGGGTGTTATTTGGAGTGGCATTATCACTTTCTACGAGGTATTTCATTGATTCTCGTAGGCGGGAATTGGGATTGAGGTCGAGCCACAGGCGACCAACGGTGTTTTGCACCATGTATTTTACTATCCAGTTTGGCGTAAAAATTTGTGTGGCAGCAGGTATGTCTTCGGCTTCGGCTTTCTTCTTGTTTTTGAAACTTTTGAATACTTCGTCTTTTTTCTCCGAAATATAAAACTGATACAACCAACCAATGAGTTCTACTTGTCGGTAATCTTCGTCGGTAATGGCGTTGGAGGTGTTTAGTAGGTCTATAAATCCATTGGTGGCAAGAATATCAGCCGGCAACAGTAATTCAGTATAATCGTCCAATCTGCCAAAAACACGCTGTAAAAGGTCGCTTTGGTGGCAATATGCGGTAATGAGCAAGGCGAAGAGTTCGGTTTCGAGGCGGTCGTCGTCGAGCAATCGGTGGAGTTGCTTTTGTTGCACGGCATCCAAAGTGGGTGTGATACCCCGTTTGGCATTTTGCACCATCATGGGTGTGTGAGTGGTGGCACTGGCGTATTCCAATTGAGGAACAATGTAGTTGTTCTTTGCCAAAATCTGAATGGCAATCAGTCGGTTAAACCATGTATAAGCGGCTTCTTCCACTACCTGATTTACACCCTTGGTTTGTATGGCTTTTTTGAGTGCAAGCCATTTGGGATAAACAGTGGGGTCGTCAATCATTTTTTCGCCAAACATCATCCCGCCAAAAATGGGCTGAGGTTCAATGGTGAATTGCTTGGTTTTGGGGTTGTATCCCCACGAAATGAGTTGTTTTTCGACACCTGATTTTAGGATATTGCGGGCCTGTTGGGCAAAACGTTTAAGTGCGGAAGTGTTCATAATGGTAAAGCCCCCTAATCTGACCTCTCCCCAACCCTCTCCAAAGGAGAGGGAGCAGAGCGTATCGCTATAGGGCTGTGTATTTTTATAGTGATTAATATTTTATAACTAATTATTAAAGTGCGATTTAAACAAAAATTGAATTGTAATGTTATATTGGTAACTAAAATAAAATGACATGTACAATACAGTTAGGAAAGATTAACTCAAAGTACTAAAAATTTAAACGAAAATATGGTAGCTGAATAAATAAAATGAATTACTTTTGTATCGCTCATCTAAAATTAGAAGGAGTTTCGAGGCTCGGTTAATCTAGGTATTAATCGAGCCTTGCTTTTTATAATATATCAGGAAGCTTGTTTTTCAATTTCTTTTCAATATCTTTCACTCCCCAAACTTTATTGAGATAGTAGGCCGACAGCATAAAATAAGCATCTTTTTCGCGTAATGGCTCTAAGACAATAATGTATTTTTGTTTCTTGTTATACAGATATGTAACATTTACATCTTTTCTTTTTCTTTGGTCTCGTTCCAAAGTGCTAAAAACTATCACCCCCTCTTTAATACCTTCATCGATATGTGTTTTTATCCAATGCAAACGGAGTGAACGATCTTTCTCAAAAATACGTTGGGTGTATTCTTTGCCGTGCTCATCTATCAATTTAATTTCATCACAAGTCAAGTGTTTAAACTGTCGGTGCATATCAATTTCGCCATCAGTTTTAATCGGAAAAACTATTTTATTTCTGAACTTCAAATTGGCATTATCTTGAATATCCCTATTAAAAACAGCTCTTAAAGATTTGTTCCTCCCAGCCTCATCAAGGTGAAGAATTTCGAGCAGTTCGGGATATTTTTTCAATAGATTTGTAGGCATATATACTATTTAAGAGATATAAAAAAGAGATTAAATTTTTGTGCACTTTTTGAAGTTGGTCTAACTAATGACAAGTTTGTGTGGTTCTGTATTAATTGAACAATTTTTCGTTTAGCAATACTTTTACCCTCTATTGTGCCACGTTCTACTCTTAAATGATAATTAATAGCTCCCATAATCACATCTGCCATTTGAAGAAAAGTGCTCTCGTGTGATTTAATAAATTGAAAATTACGAATAGAAGCGTTCCACTTTAGATAATCTTTTAATTGGTGAAGTTTTTTTTGACTACAGGTATCTTTTATATCGAAATATATATTGTAGGTGCTTTCCATGTCAATTTTGTGGTGAAGCAACTGAAAATACATACGGTAATAAAAATCATTAAAGGAGTATTCGGGTCTAGAATTGTCAATTTGAGATTTATCTACAATTACTGCTCTGAAATTCATTTCGGTTCTAAAGAAATAATCGATTAAATCTTTATAAAGTGGAAAGGTTAAATCTGACACATCTGTCCATTTTAACTCAGAAGTATGATTGTGCGATAATTTAATACGCTTCAAATCATCTTTAATGCCTTTCATTTGATTATAAGCAATACTTACATATCCATAAACCATGTACGGTTGTCCATCATGCTCTAAGTGGGTGCTTTCATCACAGTAGATGTTAAATGTTTTATTGTCCATAACCTTCTATTTATTTAATCAGGATTTTTTGATTGTTTTTAATCATATCGATTAGATTTTTGCGAATATCGGCAATATAATCTTCGACCTCAGATTCGGAAGTAAGAATTTTATTGGCTTTAGGAAGCGAATAGCTTACAGGTGGCGAAGACACTACTATAGGTTCTTCAGGTTTTGGTGTTTTGCCTTTAGCAATATCATCCTGTCGTTTTTGTTCCTTCTCTTTGCGAATGCATTCTTGTTCTATGCGGTTTGCTTCCAACAGGATTTTTGACCGTTCGTCCGAAAGGTATCTATCGGCTTGCGACAAAGTAAGTTGGAGCGAAGTGATAGAATTTAGACCAGCAATTGATTTCAGTTTGTATTCCCTGTCGGCATAGATTGTTGGCACTACCTTGTTTTCATCTGCCAATGCTTTCAGCTGGTCGAATATGCTTTCGTATCTGACATTTGCATCTTCTTTTAGCGTCTTGATTTTTTCGGTTACTGCTGATTTTAATTCAGCATGAATTTTTTTGTAGGTTCTAAAATCGTTAGCAGGACTGTCCGAGTGAAAAAATGCCTTTAGCAATTCCACCTTGTTGCGGTTTTCACCGTCGAGCTGGTGGAAGTTTTCTTCGTTATTATCGCAATAGCGTTTAATGTCTTTGTAATCGGATATGGAATTATCGGCAAAATCTTTGATATCACGACATAAATCAACAAGGCTTGCCATGGAAGCAGCATCCTTGTAAATGTTTTCGAACAGCCGTTTTGGGTCGCGCACTGCTAACCAATCACCTAACTTATCGGATAATTCACTCAAGTGTTTGGCAAAGGGATAAATTTCGTATTCGTTTTTTACAGCGTGCCAATTGTCTTTATGCACTTTTAGCCGTGCCAACAGCGAATCGAATAACATATTGCCATCACTGGTATGTGGAATATTTTCGTTGAAAATGGTTAACCAAGCTGAAAGTGCATTGTTAATTAAATCTTGTGAAATACCTTCGACAGAAGTAATGCCAATCAATTGGCGTTCGCTAGTAACCAATGCTTTGTTTACAAAGTCATTGAGTGGAAAGCGAGGTTGGTTGCGATAGGTAAAATCACGTAATTTGCGTTTGTAGAGCTCTGTAGCAATGAAAATAATGGCTAAATCTTTCCAACCATAGGGAGCTACTTTAAATTTGTCGATTAAATCAGAAAGAATCAATTCGTTGCCCATGCGTGTAATATAATCGGTCACCATGTTTTCGGCATCATTCATTTGGTTGAGGTCGTTGTACTCGTCGGGTGCTACTTTTCGGTTAGCACGTAGCTTCAACTCCTCTTGTGTGGTTGGCATTCCAATGGTCAACTTCGCATATTTATATACGTTTTCCAAGTGACGTTGCAACACGTTTTGAAAACGGTCGGCTCCATCCCCATTTATTTCGTTGGGTTCGATAATGGTATTGCCGGAAATAAAGCGTGTTTCAACAAACTTACGCACTATGACAGGTTTAATTTTGTTGTTTAAAATTTCGGCATTACGACTTTTAAAATTATCAATTGATTTTTTGCGAGCTTCGGTGGCGTAGTCCTGGTTATTTTGTATGTACTTTTCTACTTTACAGAACCAACGGAAATTATGTTTTAAATCAGCATCTTTATCGAACCATTCGTTGAGACAAAAAACAACTGTATCGGCATTATTTTTTAAACTTCGGGTGATTGTATCGTCATTGTC
>CANIXM010000207.1 GCA_947471245.1 Paludibacteraceae bacterium
GACTGACGATGGAATGGTCAGCGTGCCTGTTATTTGTGCACATCCAGAAAACGAATATCGATCTATTTTAGTGAGATTTGTGGGTAGTTTTATGGATGTTAAGGTGATTTTGCCTGTGTGTGTGTTCGGGTCACAAAATGCATATACAGGTATGGTGTTGCTAAGGTAAGTGTCTGTAGCAGTGTTTGATGTCCCTCCAAACCCAGAGTAAGAAACCACACTTGCTCCGCTCAAGTCAAGGACGGACAAATTTGGCATGTTGTCCCTAATAAATTTGAAATCTCGAGCGTCTATCGTACCTGTCAAGGTCAAATTGGACATATTGGGGTTAGTCACCAGCGCACTCAAGTTGCCAGGTGTGAAAACATTGATTGTAGCAGCCTCAGATGATACAAATAAGACTATGCATGTCAGCAACAGCAGTATCTTCTTCATGTTGAATGTGCTAATTTTAATGAGTTTATTGATGTTTCACTGTTAATCAATTGATAGATAGATATTTGTAAACAATAAGATATGGACTCCAATTTTCTAGCCGTGGTCACCAAATGGAGTAAAAGGTTTACCAACATGCAAGCCTTAAATATAGAAAATAAATTAGAATAAAACAAAAGGAGTGTTAATCTGTTAATTGAGTTTTATGTGCGCTAATCTGTTTATATATAGAGTTTTGGTGTATTATTGTTAAAACAATAAATGCAAATTTTATATTTATTTATGGTTTACATTGATGAATGTGTCATCTTAAGTGCCTGTTTTTGCATAATAAAGTTGTAGTATATGATTATGTGGTTGCTAGTTACACTATACCATGGGGGAGATCGGTCGTTTATTTGAAACTAAAATATGACTTTAACTCACTACCATGCCGTGTGCTTTGTCATCAAAGAACGAATACCGATAAACAACACATAAATCGGATAGATGGCTGAGAGGATGAGTGTGTTTTTGACTGGATTTTCAATTCCAAAAAACGATTTAAAATTCCAAACAAACAAGCCGTCGGTCAATAACTTTATTGTAAATAATGTCAACCAGTAAGTTATCTGAAGGTTTAGAAATATTGATGCAAGTACCAATACAACTTGCATCACACACATTGCCATGACCACTAACGATACCAAAATGATGTGTCCGTCTGTATAGGCCGTTGACTTTGAAGCCCATCTGGTGCGTTGAGTGATGAATGCTTCAAGCGTGGCGGCAGTAACCGTTGTAACCATTGCATTTGTGGATTTTAGAAAACTGATGGTTCCGCCTCTGCGCTTGATGCTTTGTAGGAGAAACATGTCATCGCCCGAGGGTATGTCCATTCTTAATTCGGATTGACAGCGCAGCCATGTGCTTCTCTCGAAACCCAAGTTGGCTCCATTGCAAAGTATAGCTGCCCCCAAAGCTGCTGCGCCACCACCAGAGGCTACCATGGATGCAAACTCCAGGTGCTGTAGCTGTGAAATCAATGAGGCGTGGTTGCTCATTGTCACAGGGCCAATAATCATGTTTGAACGATGGTGCTGGTAGTAGTGGGCAAATGTTTCCACCCATGTAGCACAGGGGATGCAGTCGGCGTCGGTAGTCAATATCAATTCCGCTTTACTTTGCTGAATTCCCTCTCTAAGTGCCTGCTTTTTACCTGATTGGCTACAGCTGATGACAGTCAGATCGTTGAACATTATTTTCGCATCATTCATAACCTGCAACGTGCTGTCGGTCGAATGGTCATTGACAAGTATCAGTTGGTAATTGGGAAATGATTGTTTGGATAGCGATTCGAGTAAACAGGGGAGCTTTTGTGCTTCATCCTTGCAAGCCACAACCACCGAAATGGTGGGTAGGTCATCGTCGGATGTGCTGGTGTCAAAATACACCAACTTTCTCCATCCGTAAATGAATGAGGTGAAAATGCTTACGTAAAGCAATGTTAGAAGGATAATCAGGACCGTTAGCATTCGTGTCGCATTAAGTGTGTTTCAGGAAAGTGAATTGCTAACTTGTGATGCTTTATCGCCTAGTTTGATTTGCAAGTGTGGCAAGTGCCAGCGTATGATATTTCCACAGACTCAATGTCAAATTGAAGATTCTGAGGGAATTGAAACATGCTGGGCTTCAAGTTGAAGATGTCATACACTTTATTGCAACTTTTGCATAAAAAATGTCCATGTGCAGATGTGTCCACGTCATAACGAGCATTCTTCTCATCCAGTCTCAGTAGCTGCACTGCACTGTGTTCCAGGAAAAGATTCAGCGTGTTGTAAACAGTTGTTTTTGAAAGGGTCGGCATAGAAGGTGCTAATGCAGAGTAAATTTCATCGATGGTAGGATGAATTCTATTCTTCAAAAGAAAATCCATCACCGCACTTCGTTGTACGGATGGTTTGATGGCGTATTGAAGCAGGTATTGGTGTGATTCGATAAGGGTCTCCATAAGGCTAGACGATTAAGGTTGAGCTGTTGTTGAAAAATATGTGTTTTATTTAATTCAGAATGTGTTGTTCTAGTTTTTGATTCTTCTGCCAATTTTCCGATTGGAAATACAGTTGTGTTGTTAAGCGTATATTGTAACACCCATTTTCAAGTAAAAGCTTACTGATAATAAACTGGTGCAAATATATATAATTAATTCATTTTTTATGCAAAATGGGTGGTGATATTTGTCATATCCCACCCATTTCTATCACTATGTTGTTATTTGCAGTCTTCGTGATCAATAAAACTTACAACTTGCAAAGTAGGTTGCAGCCATTGTCTCGAAGCGTGTGCAATTACTGAATTTGTGCTTAGATAGCCTTGATCTCTGTCAATATGTTATTTGTAGCACGAACAGCAGCTGCGCTTTTTTCAAACAGTGCTATTTCTTCTGCATTCAATTTGTAATCGATGATTTCTTCTACGCCGTTTTTGCCAATTAACACAGGCACACCGATGCAAATATCATTTTGACCATATTCGCCTTCAAGTGAAACACAGCATGGGATGATTTTCTTTTGGTCGTGTACGATGGCTTCTACCAAATAGGCAGCAGCAGCACCTGGAGCATACCAAGCCGAAGTACCAAGCAATCCTGTCAAGGTTGCACCACCCACCATGGTGTCTGCCACCACTTTGTCCAATGTTGCTTTGTCAAGGATGTCTGATACAGGACGACCTTTGTACGACGCAAAACGGGTCAATGGAATCATTGTTGTGTCACCATGTCCTCCGATTACCATTCCTTCCACTTCGTTAGGATTGCAGTTTAATGCTTGACTCAAATAGCATTTGAAACGTGAGCTGTCCAACGTGCCACCCATTCCAATCAGTTTGTTTTTAGGCAATCCCAATGTTTTTAATGCCAAATAAGTCATTGTGTCCATAGGGTTAGATACTACCACGATGAAAGCCTCAGGAGAGTATTTCAAAATGTTTTCGGCTACACTCTTTACAATGCCTGCATTCACTCCGATAAGTTCTTCGCGAGTCATACCTGGTTTGCGAGGAATACCAGATGTGATCACCACTACATCCGATCCAGCAGTAGCAGCATAATCATTGGTGCAACCCACTATTGTGCTATCAAAGCCCAACAATGTGGCAGTTTGCATCATGTCCAATGCTTTTCCTTCTGAAACTCCTTCTTTTACATCAAGCATTACCACTTGATCAGCTACTTCATTAAATGCTAGTACATTTGCACAGGTGGCACCTACATTACCGGCACCTACTACGGTTACTTTTGACATAAGATTTTTATTTTTTTAAGTTAGATTCTATGTTTTTTCTACCTGATTACAAATATACGATTATATATTTATTAGTTGAAGATTTCTTGAATAAATTATCTGCTTTTGAAACTCAAAATCACAAAAAATCCTACTGGTTTCCTAATGCGAAATTGTAAGTTTTTTTATATCTTTGTGACCAATATGAAAGTAAAATACGATTGAACTCTATCTGCTATTTGCGGGCAACCTATCAGATGGAAAGTTGTCAAATAATCAGATTATTAATCGTATAGATGTCTCTTTCATAGCCGACTAAGGAATCAATTCATCAAATCATAAATTATATGCAAACTATTGACAATTTTAATTTTGCAGGTAAAAAAGCATTCGTGCGTGTGGACTTCAATGTTCCTATGAATGACAATGCTGAAATTACCGATGACACACGTATCCGTGCAGCTCTCCCAACTTTGAAAAAGATTTTGGCTGATGGCGGTAGTATTATCATTGCTTCTCACATGGGTCGTCCGAAAAAGAATCCAGATTTAAAGTATTCTTTGAAAGCAATCCTTCCTCACGTGTCTAAAGTATTGGGTGTAGATGTGAAATTTGCACCTGATTGTGCTGATGCAGCATCGGCTGCCGCAGCTTTACAACCAGGCGAAGCGCTTTTGTTGGAAAATCTTCGCTTTTATGCCGAAGAAGAAGGCAAAGCTCGTTTAGCTGATACAGCTACTGATGAGGAAAAAGCTGAAGGTAAAAAAGCCATCAAAGAAAGTCAAAAAGCTTTTACTGCCACATTGGCTTCGTATGCTGACTGCTATGTAAATGACGCATTTGGTACTGCTCACCGTGCTCATGCTTCTACTGCATTGATTGCAAAGCACTTTGACGAAAACAATAAAATGTTTGGTTATTTGATGGAGAAAGAAGTGATTGCTGTTCAAAAAGTGA
>CANIXM010000208.1 GCA_947471245.1 Paludibacteraceae bacterium
AATGTGGTTGTGTGCATCCCTTTGTTGTGGTAATCCGATATCGCTGCCGTTCGTGCCAATGATTCAGGCGCAATGGCGTTGATTAAGGTGGATTTTCCTACACCCGAATTTCCTGATATGAGTGTCGTTTTGCCGGCTAAGTCATTCATCAGAGCATCAATGTTGATGGATTGTAGTGCCGATATTTGGTAGGTAGGATAGCCTAATGAATCATACAGTCTTTGCAATTGATTCAGTTGTTCTAACTGGAGTGCGTCAAACCGGTCAATTTTGTTGAAAACCACGTAGGCAGGTATGCGGTAGGCTTCGGCGGTAGCTAGAAATCGGTCAATGAATACGGTGGAAGTTTCAGGATAGTTGATTGTAACCACCAGCGCCACTAGGTCTAGATTGGAAGCCAGTATGTGTGACTGCTTGGATAGATTGGAAGATCGGCGTACTATGTAGTTTCTTCTGTCACAAATAGTATGAATCATGGCAGTGCCATCTTGGTTCATGTCAAAATGCACCATGTCGCCTACAGCTATAGGATTGGTGCTTTTGATATCTTTTAGTCGAAATATCCCTTTGATTTTACACTCCACTACATCACCAGTATCTGTTTTAACTTGATACCAACTTCCTGTGTTTTTTACAACTAATCCTATCATTTTATTTCTGTTTATTGTAGTCAATTGTCAAAATGCTTCTGTGGCTGTAATATATACCTGTAGCTTGTCGCCAAAGTTGTTTTGAGCTACATCTAGCCGTAGGTGAACCCGAGCATCGTTAAGTCTGTATCGAAGACCCCCACCAAATGCGACTTTGAGCGGTGTGATGCTCGCATTTCCTGTATTGAGTACGTCGCCAGTACTTGCGAAAACCGACCCTTTAAGTCGCTTGTAGATAGGGAAGCGATATTCGGTTTGTAGCACATACATAATTTTGTCTCTATACATGCCTTGTCTGAAGCCTCTAAATAAATCTCTGCCGCCTATGGTTCCCAAAGTTTGAAATGGCACCTCGTTTTGTCCAAAAATTTGGTCGTAGTAAAGCTGGCAAGCCAAAACATGATTAGTTGCAATTCTCCAATATTTACGGATATCAAGAGTCGTTGCTAAGTAGGAGTAACTGCTCAAATTGCCAGCTTTGGAACCTGAAATTACCAGTTTGGAAAATCCTCCCTGCTGTGGGTAAAATTGGTTGTCTCTGTTGTCATAAGCTGCTGTCAGCCCTACTGAAGTGATGTGATAGGGTTCCCATCCTGAGACTCCGTAGAGTGCTACTGCGTCCAACATTTTTCTTTCATTTTCAGGATCTACCTTCACATTGTTGGTGTTAAAACCCAGCTCCATACCAACAAAAAATGTTTTGGAAATGATGTATTGAGGTTGTAGAGTCAGGCTAATATTCCGATTGGTGTATGAGAGGATGGTATTGTTTGGTTGATTGCCAATGCCAAAGTACAGGTCTGGATAGTTTCGCAGATTGAAGTTGGAATACAGATACCATTTGTTGTTGCCCAAGAATATTTTGGGGGTAACATTGATAATTGATTGATTTAAAAACGTATAACTTATACTTCCTGAAACGGAACTGATTCGACTGATGTCTTTACTTTTGAAATAGCAGCCATAAGCAAAGCCAGGTGCCCAACTGGTTTCCTGTTGATAGGTAAGAAATGGAATGATAAACAGACTACCTTTCGATGCTAATGAGTCCTTCTTCACAACCAATGTGTCTGGCACTAATGCGTAGAGCTTTAATGTAATGGTGAGGAGTAGTAGTATGAATTTAACTTGATGCACCGTATTGAAAAAAACCTCTGTTGTTTCACACTGGTGAAACAACAGAGGTTAACTACTAAATGATATTATACTGTAAGAATTTCTTTTTCTTTTGCTACAAACATCTCATCAATTTTTTTGATATATCTATCATGAATCTTTTGAACGTTTGCCTCTGCATCTTTTTCCACATCTTCTGGCAGTCCGTCTTTCACCATTTTTTTGAGTTGGTCAATGGCGTCGCGTCTGGCATTGCGGATGCTTATTTTTGCATCTTCACACTCCGCTTTGGCTTGTTTTGCTAGTTGTTTGCGTCTTTCTTCTGTCAATGGTGGGATGCCTAGGCGAATGGTCTCACCATTATTCATAGGTGTGATGCCTACATCCGAGTTGAGAATCGCTTTTTCTATCGCACTGATAAGCCCCTTTTCCCAAGGTTGTATCGATATTGTTTTAGCATCTGGGGTGGTGATGGTAGATACGGTGGAAATTGGCACCATTGAGCCATAATAATCCACTCTCACTCCGTCGAGTATTCTTGCATTTGCTTTTCCTGCACGTATATGTGCCAATGACTCATCTAAGAAAAGTATGGATGCTTCCATGCTCTCTTCTGCTGCTGTCAAATGTGGTTTTACTTCTAACATAATTTTTTTTTATATCGATGTCAATATTTAATTAGATGTTTTTTATTTTTAATTATTATCCGCATCATGACCAGTTGACAGACAAGCTTTCTGCAACCGACCGACCTTGTCCGGTGAGCCGAAAAACAAGTGAGGTAGGCGGTTAAAAATCGTCCTGTTTGAGTCCCGTCGTATTTCGACGGGATGAGTTTGGACGATTTGAGCCTGCCGAGCGCCAGTTTTTCGAGTGAAGCGGGCACAGTCTTGAAAAGCACGTTTAAGTGAAAGCGATAGAAAATTTTATTTTGTATCGCTGAGCGTAGTGCTTTCAACTTGTTAACTTTTTTGCTTACTTTTTTGTGTCAAGACAAAAAAGTAAGTGGGGTTGAGGGGCAAAGCCCCTGTTGGAATAAACAATAGGTCGCTTTGCGGATAATCTTTTTATTTTTTTACAAGGGTACCTATTTTTTCACCTGCCATTACTTTTTTCAAGTTACCCACCGTGTCCATGTCAAACACGTAGATGGGCATGTTGTTCTCTTTGCACATGGCGGTTGCTGTAAGATCCATCACTTTTAAGTTGCGTTGGAAAATTTCATCGTACGTGATTTCATCAAACTTCACTGCCGATTTGTCCTTCTCTGGGTCGGCTGTGTAGATTCCATCTACTCGTGTGCCTTTGAGCATTACATCGGCCTCTATTTCTATGGCACGAAGCGATGAGCCAGTGTCTGTGGTGAAAAACGGATTGCCAGTACCAGCCGACATGATGATTACTTCGCCTTTTTCTAATCCTTCTACCGCTTTTTGCTTGCTATAAAATTCGCCAATAGGTTCCATCCTGATGGCAGTGAGTACTCTTGATTTCACTCCTGTGGCTTGAAGCGCAGAGTTCAAAGCTAGGCTATTGATGACGGTTGCCAACATGCCCATCTGGTCACCTTGCACACGGTCAAAACCTTTTGATGTACCACTTAATCCTCTAAAAATATTGCCACCACCGATTACAATACCAACTTCCACACCCATCTGCACTATTTCTGCAATTTGGGAGGCATATTCTGCCAATCTCACTTCATCAATGCCGTATTGCTTATCGCCCATCAATGATTCGCCGCTTAATTTCAACAAGATGCGTTTATATTCTGCCATGTTCGTATTTTTTAGCAAAAGTAAATAAATTGACTCGGATATACAAATGTAGCTTGGGGTTTATAAGTAATTACAGATTCGAACTTTGATGCACTTTTAATTGTTAAATCATTTGAAAAGTTTGAAGAACAAAAGTTCAATCTACAATCATAAAGGCTAGGCAGTTGTATTTTGAGAAAAAACTTGCAAATTCTACACACCAATTAGTTTAGGCATGTACTTCAACAAGGTGAAACATGAATCACCACAACATAGATGATTTTCTACGCAGACTCCCTATTGTCAGTGCTTTAAAAATTTAGTATCTTTGCGCCCGAATTAAAAAATCAAATCAAATAAAATAATTATGCAAGAAAAAACAACAGTAAAAATTGAAGTTGCCGATCCTACGCCTCTTGGTTTGCTAGGCTTGTCGATGGTAACATTAGTAGCAGCATCTCAAAAACTTGGATGGACCACAGGTTTGTCAATGGTTTTACCATGGGCTATCATTTTAGGTGGTGTGGCTCAATTGATGGCGTGTGTTTACGACTTCAAACACAACAACCTATTTGGCTCTACTGCATTTGGAGCTTATGGATTATTTTGGATTTCGGTAGGTGCATCGTGGATGATAAAAATGGGCGTTTTCGGTGAAATTCTTAAAGGTGCTGTAGATGTGCATCAGTTAGGATTCGCATTTATTGGTTATCTGATTTTTTCGTTGTTTCTAACGATTGCTTCATTCAAAACCAATAAAGCATTAATTGCAATAATGGTATTGATTGATGTGCTTTTTATAGCATTATCTGCCGATGTTTTTGGTTTAGGAGAAATGTGGCACGAAGTTGCAGCAGTGACCGAGCTTGTTATTTCAATGATCGGTTTTTATGCCTGTGGAGCTAATTTACTAAACAAAATGTACGGAAAAGTGATTCTACCTTTGGGAAAGGCTATTTTTTAATTGCGATATATTTAAAAAAAAAAGGAATGCAGTTGTAGATTGCATCCCTTCTTTTTTATTCGCCAGTAGTCAATTTACACCTAATTCTTCAATATAATTTTTCGTGTATATTTTCCGCATTTTAATAGGTAAATG
>CANIXM010000209.1 GCA_947471245.1 Paludibacteraceae bacterium
CTTAAATTCGGAAGGCACCTCACGTGAGCTTTAAACTTATACACATTGTTTCAACTAGATGTGAGGATACAAACAAAGTGGAAATAAGAGTCTGTAATAATGCCATTTAGACTTCAACGACTTTCCCTAAACTTACATAACAAAGAAAGCCCGACGCCCGATAACCCATCTGTGCGATTAGTTCTTTGTAACGACTCACCTGTTTCTGGTGTTTAGGATCTTGTGCATCGCCAAATTTATAATCAATGACAGTGGCTTGCTGTCCATCTATCAAAACACGGTCGGGACGATACTGTTCACCACTTGGCATGAGTATACTCCGCTCGTTGTGAATAGTAAGGCTGTCGGCAAACCAACTTTCAGTGAGTGGCATCATCCAAAATTTCTCAAATTCAGCCTCTATTATTCGACTTTCTTCTTGATTAATTCGACCCTCTAACATCATTTTCTGTATGGCCGATGATTGGTCTGACTTGGTGCGCATAGCTCTTAAAATATCGTGCATAATCAATCCATAGTTCAGCCGACTATCACCCATTGCTTGGTTTTGTAACCACATATCAGTACTGAAATGTTGTAGTTCAAGCCTTCCTTTGATAGATACAGAAGGATAAGTAGAAATCTTATCATCAACTGCCACACGCTTTTCACCATTGTCATTTGACAGGGTGTGTTGGCCTATTTGCATCATTTTTTGATCTGCATCAAAATGCTCGGTCAATGACATCAACTTCGCATCCAGTCCGAGCGTGGAGGTAGTGAAAACATTCATCAACAATTGTGAAAACCTACTGAGTTTGTCAGATTTCTTGGAATCTACTTTTGCTGACTTTCCATCTTTAGAGGTTTTAGCTTCCTTGGGTGCGGGAGCGCAGCAAATCAACTCATGTTTGGCACGCGTAAAAGCCACATATGCTATATTCAGACTATCAATATATTGATGCATTTGCTCATCAAAATAGTTTTCTGCAAAAATTGAACTGTTCATCTTAGAAGTGTATTCAAGAGGCAACAGTGGAATCTGATTGAATGGAGCTTGAGTTGGTTCACACCAAATAAAATTTCGCTTACTGCTATCAATCTCCCAATCGCAGAATGGCATAACCACCACTTTGAAATCGAGTCCTTTGGATTTATGAATGGTCATGATACGCATGGCATTGTCATTGTCGGGAGTGGAGATATAAAGCTTCTCATTTGTAAGCTTCCACCAGCGAAGAAAGCTGTTCAAATCCGCCGTTTTGGTATTGGAGAATTGATACACCACATCTTGAAATGCTTGAATGAACACCGCCTGATGTTGCCAATTGCCAATATTAAATACAACAATTATACTTTCTACCATTTCCAACAATGACACATGTTTGAGCTGATGCAATTTTGTGTTCTGTTCATTAGAAAACAAAGGTGAAACAACCCTCTGGTCAGTTGACTGAAGACCAAAACACTGATTCAATGCTTCATTATCAGACAGTCCTTTGAAACATTTATTGTATTCAAAATTGACTATCGCCTGCTGGATACTATCGGTTGAATCTAGCAGCAAGTGCATGATGCCCAGTATGAACCTCACTGCGCCAGATGCGCCAAGTAATAGCCCTTCATTGCCCATGATGTTGTAGCAATACTTTTCACTCGCATCGGTTGAAGTTTTGTAAGTAAGTAGTCGTTCTATCACTTGCTTGGCTTCATCTTTTTTGCGAACCAAGATGGCTATATCATTAGGTTTATAGCCACGTGACTGTATGTCTTCGAGCATCCGGGGCAACCGTGCTAGACTCTCCTCCTTCCATCCCGCTTCGTTTTCATCAGCTGGAATAAAACAAAACTTAACATACCCTTCCTGTGCTTTAGGCGAAAAATGCTGGTGAGTATTGGAATAGGCATGCACAATTTTGTTGGTTAATGGTTCAAGATTAGGATGTGATTGGATCACATCTGTGAGATTATCATTAAGCTTGTCTTGCAACAAATGTGATGCTCTGTGAAAAAATGAATTGTTAAATCCCACAATATTCTTGTCACTACGCCAGTTGGTGTCTAAATCTTCCTCATGAATTTGTTCGGAGCTAAATTGATGCATAATGGACTCGTCAAGCAGGTTCCAGTCTGAATTTCTCCACCTATAAATGCTTTGCTTCACATCGCCCACTACCAGATTCAACTTCCCAGCCGCAAGACTATTATCCACCAAAGGGTGGAAATTGTGCCATTGCAAAGTAGAAGTGTCCTGAAACTCATCGATCATAAAATGATCTACATACACACCCGTTTTCTCATAGACAAATGGCGCATCACTTTCATCAATAATCCTATTGAGTAACAGGTTACTGTCCGAAATCAACATCGAGTTTTGTTCGGTTGTAATTCGTTTTATTTGGACAGCCAAGTCGGACAGAATGCCTAATGTATTGATATGCTTTAAGATAAGAATCGCTGAATTATATTGAATATACGCATCTCCCTTAAGAAGTTTTACGATATCCATTAATTTATCGTGCAAACCAGACGCGTAGACTTCCTCTATAGCACTGATAATGTTTTTATTCCCAGAACTGCTGTATGCATTCTTCACATCCGATGCCAACGCAAAAAATGTATCTTTTGGATCAAAAACGCCCTTTAAAAATTTGTCCAAGTTCTTCATCGCAGACCGTGATCCACCTTTGAAACTTTCGGTAGTCAGTCCATGGTCAACAATCAACTTCAATGCAGACTGAGCAGTGGTCTTCATTCGACTTTCGAAATCCGATTTGATGTTTCGAAGTGTGCTCCGATACTGTGTGAGAAATACTCTATCGTGAAGTTTCTGGTTTGTTTCATCTGCCTTGTGCTGATAGCTTTCCTTAAAAATTTCTAGCCCAAGGGTATTAATCTTGCTGCGAATATCCCAGCTTTCAGACTGTTCTATGCGTTCTTCGGCAAACTCTGTTAGCCATTGAAGTAATTGTTTATTCTCCGACTTTGATAAATCGATGTACATATTATCAACGGCCTGATCGAGGATAGCATCTTTGTCCAATTCTAGATTATAACCCCCATGTACACCTATCTCACGTGCAAAGGCACGAATGATTTGTTGAAAAAAAGTGTCAATCGTATGGATAGAAAATGAGGAATAATCATGCAAAATAGCTGTCAGGATTTGCTTCGAGCGTTGGTTGACAGCCTCATCACTCATCTTGAACTTGTCCATCAGTCCTACCCGGTAGTCTGACTTTTGGTCTGTAGCCATCAGGTGAAGTTCCTTGAGGATGCGGGACTTCATTTCATCCGTAGCTTTGTTGGTGAAAGTCACTGCCAACACTCTGCGATGAAGATTATCTTTTTTGGGATCAAAAATCAGGTGGATGTAATCCTGAGTCAGACGGTAGGTTTTTCCAGAACCAGCGGAAGCACGGTAGATGTTGAGCATAATGAATGATATAAAAATAGCCGACACTATTTTGTTTCGGCTATCAATTTTATGATTTGAGTAATTCTAGCAACTTTTTTGGATCTTGTCTATTGTCCCAAAAATTCAACACCTATCTTTTTTGCCTTGATGCAGTTAAAGTCCAAACTACTGCTCTTTTAGCCATTTTAAATCTGATTTATCAATTTCAGATTGTGATATTACATTTCCATTGGCAATATCTATTTCGCTCAATTGTAATAAAAGAGTATACTCTTCGGATAATTCTATGCATTCACTTTCCACAACACTTTTATCTACTAGCTGGTAAAGTGCTGATAAATAATCCTTATTACTGATGGCTAAAAGTCTGTCAATAATGCTATCGCGGAGTAAATCTATTTTATTCATTTTTTGCAACAATTTTTGACACAAATATAATTCGATTTTTGGTAGAACAATCATTTAAAATTGATTTTTTTCACCTTATAACCCATCTCACTCAGGAGATTTGATACTTTCACACGTACATCACCCTGTATAAGTATTTCACCATCACGAGCCGAGCCACCTACTCCACATTTTACTTTTAGTAGTTTAGCCAGATCTTTGAGCTCATCATCCGAGCCCATAAACTCAGTGACCAAGGTGGCAGGTTTTCCATTGCGCTTGTCCAGCTCCACGCGAAGTGGTTCTTTTTGAAGCGTTTTTGTGGTGGGCGTTGCGGTCGTAGGTGTTTCTTCCACCTGAGGCAGTTCGGATTTCAATCCGTTAAGTTTATCTCTCCAGTCCATATATGATTTAAAAAAAATGTTATCGTAAATAATTCAAAATTAAGTCTCAATAGCCGGCTCATTTATGGCCGGATAGATAGGTAAAATAAGATATTGGCTTTAGCCGAACCATGATAAAATTTGGCTAAAGCCCTGTGAATATTGAACATTCTTTCCGCCCCATAAATGGGATGGCAATTGAAATAAATACATTCTATTTGTCCTGCTATTTAAATATCAAACACCCTTCAATTTTCTAAACATTTCCCAGATAATGATACCGCCAGTAACACTGACATTGAGTGAATGCTTGGTGCCGTATTGAGGGATTTCAACACATCCGTGGCAGGCATCTACCACTGCTTGTTGTACTCCTTTCACTTCATTACCCAGTACTACGGCGTATTTTGCTTCGGGGTTTACTGTCAGGTCTGGTAA
>CANIXM010000210.1 GCA_947471245.1 Paludibacteraceae bacterium
ACCATCTCCTCTGTCAAAGACGTTCCTTCGTCGTTCCATTCTGGAATGGACTCGTTGAAAGTCAATGTTGATAACAATGTTGCAGCTTCCTTAACCGCTGCATCGGCATATACAATGGCCTCTGTCAGGGAGTTGGATGCAAGTCGGTTGGCGCCATGTAACCCTGTGCACGAACACTCTCCAGCAGCGTATAGTCGCCTGATGGACGATCTTCCATTCAAATCTACCGCTATACCACCACAAAGATAATGCTGAGTGGGTACAACTGGAATCAAATCAGTGGTAATATCTATCCCTATTTCCAAGCATTTTTTGTAAATGGTTGGAAAATGTTCTTTTGTTTCCTCCGCATTCTTATGTCTAACGTCTAGGTAAACAAAATCGTGCCCACGCATTTTCATTTCATTATCAATAGCTCTAGCCACAATGTCACGTGGTGCCAACGAGCCTCGCTCGTCATATTTGTGCATAAATTCTTTTCCGCTCTGTGTTCGTAGCACAGCACCGTATCCTCTAATGGCTTCGGTGATCAAAAAAGTGGGTTGCTCGCCAGGATGAAACAGGGCTGTGGGGTGAAATTGTACAAATTCCATATCCTTGATAGCACCTCTTGCTCTGTGTACCATCGCAATACCATCGCCTGTCGATATTTCTGGGTTGGTAGTGGTGAGATACACACTGCCTATGCCACCTGTAGCCAGCATGGTTACTTTTGATAAAAAAGTATGAATGTTGTTTGTCCGTTGGCTCAATACATACGCACCATAGCATTCAATATTGGGTGTGTGCTGCGTTACAATCTGCCCTAAATGGTGCTGTGTAAGTATTTCTATGGCAAAGTAATGCTCATACACTTGTATCTGCGGGTTGCTTTTTACTTGGCGAATCAAGCTTTCTTGAATCTCTTGCCCCGATCGGTCTTTGTGGTGCAAAATTCGGTGCTCACTATGTCCACCTTCGCGGTGTAAATCAAACTTCCCTTGTTCGTCTCTGTCAAATTCTACGCCCCAGTTACACAATTCTTCGATTTGTGATGGTGCATTTTTTATGACTTTTTCTACAGCGGCTAGATTGCAGTGTCCATCGCCTGATATCAGCGTGTCTTCAATGTGTTTTTCGAAGCTGTCTGACTCACTGATCACTGACGCAATGCCACCTTGAGCATACGAGGTGTTTGATTCGCTGAGTGTGGTTTTGCACAGCAACGCCACACTGCCATGTTTTGCAGCTTTGAGAGCAAAACTTATGCCAGCCATTCCACCACCTATCACCAAAAAATCGAATCTTCGAGTCATGAGTCAAATTAATTAATAATTGATAATTAATAATTGATGATTTTGCACACTACCTGCTTATAAAATTATATTTTTTTCTTTATAATAAATAGATAAGTAAGTGGGACTAAATAGGGACTTATTCTTTTTGTCAATTGCCGTCCCATTTATGGGACGGATAGAAAGGTAGAATTAGATATTGGCTTTAGCCAAACCATGAATTAAATTTGGCTAAAGCCCTTTGATTCTTGAATATTTATTCCGCCCCATAAATGGGACGGCAATTGAAATAAATACATCCAATCGATAATAATCTAAATATCACATTTATATTGTCCTACTAATTATAAATTCTTTATGTACACACGGCGTGTTTTGTGGCACTCGTGTTCGAAGTCACTCCACTGTGATGACATTTTGGTGTTGTTTTCCAGCTCCGGATTGCTTTCGGCATATTTGTATCCGTTCTTAGCATACACAGGCATCAATTCAGCAAAGATAATTGAATTTACGCCTTTGCCTTGTAAGCTAGGGTGTACACCCATCAAATACAAATCAATGGCATCACTTTTACGCAATGCTTTCAAAAGGTAGTACCATCCAAATGGGAACAATTTTCCCTTAGCTTTTTGGAGCGCATCTGTAACGTTGGGTAGCGAAATGCCTAATGCCATCACATCATCTTTCTCATTCACAATAATGGCGACGGTGTCAAGTCGTGCTATTCCAAAGTAAAGATTGATATAAAACATTTTTTGTTTTTCATTCAGTTTGGAAAACCCATAGAGGTCTTGATAGCACTCATTGAGCAAATCAAACATTTTGCTGGCATATTTTCTCACCAGTTCTCTTCGTGATTTGAATTTAGCTACTCTTAGTTTGTGCTTTTTTTGTACTATCTCAGCGATTCGAAAAAATCGTTCGGGAAATACTTCTGGTACTGGAACCTTGTATTCGTTCCAGTCTATGTCTTTGCTGAAACCGTAGGCCTCGATGTGCTTAGGATAGTACTCGTAGTTGTATATGGCGCCAAGTGTTCCCCGTTGATCAAATCCTCTTATTAAAGTTCCTTCATGGTCAAAATCGGTAAATCCTAACGGACCATGTATGGCACGCATTCCACTGTTTCGAGCCCATTCACATGCAGTGTCAAACAAGGCCTTTGAGACCTCCATGTCATCAATAAAATCTACCCATCCAAATCGTGCTTGATGAAGATTCCACGTACCATTAGCCACCGGATTGATGATTACTGCTATTCTCCCCACTACTTCATTTCCTTTGTAAGCAAGAAAATAAACCGCATCACAAAAATCTAAAGAAGGATTTATACCTTTTGTTAAATTTTTCTTGTCGTCCAAATACAGTGGAGGAGCAGCAAATTTACAGTTTTTGTATAAGTCAATGCCAAACCAAATGAATTTTGATAAGTCCTTTTTGGTTTTGACTTGTTTTATTTCAACAGTCATTTAGTAATATTTAGTGTAAATAAAGCAAACTTTGTCGGAGCAGTGATGAATAATCACTACATCCTTTTATTTTTGATAAATCGGTAATCGCTAACACAATAACGAATTAACGTTGTTCCAAAAGCACTACATTTTCCACATGGTGTGTGTGTGGAAACATGTCCACAGGCTGAACCGCTGTAACTTTATAGCTGGCATTGAGCAAACTTAAGTCACGTGCCTGCGTGGCTGGGTTGCAGCTGACATAGACTATCCGTTTGGGATGTGCAAACAGGATGGCGTTGATCACATCTTCGTGCATTCCTGCTCGAGGAGGGTCGGTGATGATCACGTCTGGTTTTCCATGTTTTTCGATGAATGCTGCATTGAGTATATCTTTCATGTCGCCAGCATAAAACAGGGTGTTGTCTATTCTATTGAGTTGTGAATTGACCACGGCATCCTCTATTGCTTCGGGCACGTATTCTATACCAATTACCTGGCGAGATTGGCGTGCCACAAAATTGGCAATGGTGCCGGTGCCAGTGTATAGGTCATAAACTAGCTCGTTGCCAGTGAGTTGTGCAAAATTACGAGTAACTTTATACAGTTCATTGGCTTGATCTGAATTGGTTTGGTAGAATGATTTTGGCCCAATCTTGAATCTCAGTCCTTCCATCTCTTCGTAAATGCACTCATTGCCTTTGAACACGTTCACCACTTGGTCGGTGATGGTGTCATTGGCTTTGGAGTTGATCACATAGAGCAGCGAGCTGATTTGTGGAAACTGATCGGCAAGGTGCTGTAACAATGCTTGTTGCGCTTCTAGGTCTTCGTAGTAAAATATCAAAATCACCATCAATTCACCTGTAGAAGTGGTTCTTATCATCATTGTTCGAAGAAATCCTTCTTGTTTACGCAGGTCAAAGAAAGTCAGTCCATGCTCCAATGCATAATGTCTTACTTCATTGCGGATGGCATTCGAATCATCAGTTTGTAACCAACATTTGTCAATGTCAAGTACTTTGTCAAATTGTCCTGGTATGTGAAACCCTACGGCATTCATGGTGTCAAAAACCTTGCCATTTGCAATTTCTTCATTGGTTCGCCAGCGCTTGTTGGAGAATGTAAATTCAAGTTTGTTGCGGTAAAACTCAGTTTTTTTGGAACCTAATATTGGCGATATTTCGGGTAACTCAATTTTTCCAATGCGAGACAAATTGTCCACCACTTGTTTTTGCTTATGTCGTATTTGCTCCGAATAGGGGAGTATCTGCCATTTGCAACCACCACAGATGCCATAATGTTCGCACACGGCGGGTTGTCGTTGCTCGGAGTACTGATGAAAGTGCACAGGACGAGCCTCCATGAAGCTACTCTTTTTGCGTGTGATTTGTAAGTCTACAACATCGCCAGGCACCACAAATGGGACAAAAACAACCACATCATTTACTCTTGCTATGGCTTTGCCTTCGGCAGCTATGTCAATGATGGGTACGTTTTCGAATACGGGAAGGGGTTTCTTGTTCTTAGCCATTGTTCTTTCTCTTCTAAGCTCTTATCACTTGATTTTAAACTTACAAAGGTAACAATTTTTAAGCTATATTGTGTGTGAAGTCCCAATTTTTTGGGTGCTAGATACTTGGTCCTTGTGATTAGAACTTTCCATTTTCTGACTATTATTGCCAGAAAGTTAACTACTAAAGAATCTGTTATAGGTTCTGAATCTGCCAGTTGTGCTTACTGATTGGTAATTTTTTCGAAAACCATGAGTTTGTATTTTTTGTTTTCGTCAAATACTACAGGATTGACAGTTTTCAGGTTTTTGTCAATTTTCTCTTGCAAAAATGGAAATATAGATTTGATAGCATAGTATA
>CANIXM010000211.1 GCA_947471245.1 Paludibacteraceae bacterium
AAATAGTGACATCACCAGTGGTCAATGATGGTGGAATTAGCACTGCGGATGAAATGGTAAAAACGAATCATACCCAAATCAAGATGAATGTATATAACAATAATGTCTTTGTGGATAATCACTCTGCATCCAATGGGGTGGTGTTGATATTCACCACTGATGGTAAGTTGATTAGTAAAGTCTCATTTTTGCCCTCAAGTGTCAATACTTTTACGTTGGATCTGCAAGTGGGAGCATATATTGCTAAGTGCGTCACCGAATCAGAAACCATTACTCAACAGTTTATTGTCAAATAGGTCTGAGGGGTAGGGTTGTCAAAAGAAAAAAGTTTATTGAGATAGTTCTCAATAAACTTTTTTCTTTTTTGGCGAATGTCTAATTTTGTGGTTCTATAACAAATAAGGTTGGTAAAGCCATAGGAGGAAATTAACCATAAAAAGCACAAAATCAAAATTTAAAATTGAAGATTTAAAATTGAAGATTGAAAATCAGCAGTTTAGAACAATTACCACAAAGCGATGCAAAAAATAAAGATAGCAATTACTGGCGTAGCAGCTGAATTGGTCCTGGGCAATTACATGCCTACGGATGCAACCATTATGAATGAATGGTCTGAATTTTATCATTACAATGATGTGATGCATGATTCGCAGTTGATAATGAGTCATCTGCGAGAAGTCACCATCACGTGTGATGACGTAATTGATTTCCAAAATGTCATTCCCGACACCCAAGTAGTTCGGCAGAAAACCATAATGCCGGCATTGATAGATGGTGGTCTCTATTTGAAAACCGAATGTGTGGAGGAAGCTCAGTATTTATGTGAGTTTGAAGCAAACGAATTTGATATAGAAAAAGTGGTTTTTCAGACTCAAGACTACGACCATTTTTTCAAAGTTGGGACAGATTTTTTGGTCAATATTAGATATGACACTCAAATCATTAAGCCCGAATGGGTGAGTGGCAAGCCCGTAGGAAACCTTTGTTTACTTTGCCGCTTCGAAAATGGGTATTTAATCCCAATTTATGATGCTATAGCTAAAGTGGAAAAAACAAGTTGAGCGTATTGATTTTTTCTATTAACTTATTGTTTGTAGATTAAGAACATATACCTTTGGTCTTATGTTTTTCAAAATATACAACAAATTATACTCAACTATTATGAAAATTATACTTTCAATTATATGTTCTCTAGTTTTCTCAATGGCTATTTTTGCCGCAGGGGGGACTATAAAGGGTAGGGTTTTTGATGCAAAATCAAACGAACCTCTTGAATTTGCTTCCATTCAAATCGTAGGAACTACCATCGGTTCGACTTCAGACCTAGATGGTAATTTCATATTTACGGCCATAGAACCAGGCTTCAAAAAACTCAGAGCTACCATACTCGGTTACGAAACCACCATTTCAGTGGAAATTCAAGTTCAAGGCAATCAGACTGCTTTCATAGACATACCAATGCTTTCTAAGTCACAACAGCTGGGCGAAGTGGTGGTGCAACAAAACATCAACTTCAAACGCATAGAAAGCCCCATCTCGGTACTAACCATAGGTGTACAAGATATTGAAAAAACGGCAGGTGCCAACCGCGATGTGTCTAAAGTGGTGCAAACACTTCCCGGTGTGGGAGTTACCGACCCCAACCGTAATGACTTAATTGTTCGTGGTGGAGGACCATCAGAAAATGTGTTTTATTTGGATGGTATTGAAATTCCGGTGATAAATCACTTTGCTACTCAAGGTTCGTCAGGGGGTACCGTAGGTATTATCAATCCTGATTTTGTAAGGGAATTGAGTTTTTACACAGGTGCCTTTCCTGCCAATAGGGCCAATGCTCTGAGTTCGGTGATGGACATCAAACAAAAAGATGGAAGCACAGATAGAATACATTCCAAACTTTCAGTAGGTGCCTCTGATGCAGCACTCACTATCGATGGACCGATTGGCAAAAACACAACTTTTATTGCCTCTGCCCGTC
Source organism: Paludibacteraceae bacterium (assembly GCA_947471245.1). GTDB lineage: Bacteria > Bacteroidota > Bacteroidia > Bacteroidales > Paludibacteraceae > Paludibacter. The sequence continues at coordinate 1,979 of CANIXM010000211.1, forward strand.
AATCATATTTGCAATTTCTGTTTAGCGCCATAGGTCTTCCTTTTCTTCCTACGTATAACGATTTTCAGTTTAAAGTTAAAACCAAAATTGATAAAAAAAATGAAATCACTTTTTTGGGAATTGGTGCAATAGATGATATGGTGCTCAATACTGGAATAGCAAACCCTACAGAATCACAAAATTATATCCTTTCCTATTTGCCAACATACAAACAATGGAATTACACAGTTGGTGTTGTTTATAAGCATTTTGCTGATAATCACTATGACACCTGGGTGCTTAGTAGAAACATGCTTCGTAACATTAACTTCAAATACAAGGATAATATTGAAACGAATGCAAAAGTGTCTGACTATCAATCGGATGAAGCTGAAAACAAACTTCGATTTGAAAGAAACTATCCCGATTTACCTGTCAAATTATCGTATGGAGGTGGGTTGAAATACTCAAATTACACCAATGACACTTATAGGCAACTGTTTTTTAATAACGCAGTGGTGGATTTTAATTATAATACCGACATCACGTTGATGGGCTATATGGCATTTGTACAAGCGTCCAAAGAATTGATGAATGATAGATTGAGATTATCGCTAGGAGCCAATGTGTTAGGCAATAATTACAATAAAAACATGGGTAATCCGTTAAATCAATTTTCACCAAGGTTCTCATTGTCCTATTCACTGTTGCCCAATGTAGATTTCAATGCCAATGTAGGAAGGTATGCGTTGCAACCAGCTTATACCACTTTAGGATTTAAGAACTCGGCTGGCGATTTTGTAAACAAAACAGAAGATTTGCGCTACACCATTTCTAATCAAGCCATTGCAGGATTTGAATTTCGTCCAATGGAGAATGCTAAGATAAGTTTGGAGGGCTTTTACAAACACTATGAATACTATCCTCTTTCGGTGGCCGATGGATTGAGCATTGCTAGCAAAGGTACCAATTTTGGTCAAGTAGGTGATGAGCAAATTGTATCGAAAGGAAAAGGTAGGGCTTATGGAGTGGAAGTCCTATTCAAAATTATGGATATGAAGCGAATTAACTTGACCGCTACTTATACTTATTTTCGAAGTGAGTTTACGGACTCATCACAGGTCAAGTATTTCAGATCTGCGTGGGATACCAGACAAATGCTCAATCTGATTGCCAATTTTAAACTTCCTAAAAGTTGGAACATAGCAATGAGATGGCGATATATTGGAGGTGCACCTTATACACCCATCGATTCAATATCCTATAACAGAGCTGCATGGAAGATTAGCAATCAGCCCTATCTGGACTATAGCCGATACAATTCATTGACACTGCCAGCGAAACATCAACTGGATATACGGGTGGACAAGGAGTTTTATTTCAAAAAATGGGTGTTGAATTTTTATGTAGACATTCAAAACCTGTACAATTTCAAAACAGAAAGTGCACCTAGTTATACCAACCTAGATACTGAAGGAAATATAATACCAGACGCTAATGGAGATCCTGCGAAACAAGGGTTACGTGTTTTTTCTAATCTTGGTGGTACCATTTTGCCGACCTTGGGGCTCATTGTAAAGTTGTAGTAATTTCAAGTTGTTGTTTAAATAAATGTTACCATTATGAAAATAAAATTGTTAATAGCTACTTTACTTCTATCGTGGGGTGTGACTTATGCAGAAACCACCCCCGCGTCATTAACTGACTATGGGTATGGTTTAGAAAATTCAGGTTCAATCATTACCATACGTTTTCAAGCAGGTGAGAGTCACAATCATCCTCTGTTTGCTATATGGCTGGCTGATGAAAATGGCAAATACATTCAGACCTTATATGTGTCTGAGAGTATTGGAAAGGGTGTGTTGAAGCGTGTGAGCAGAAAAACAGGAAAGTGGGAAGTGGGTGAAAAGCAACGACCAGCAGCTTTACCCTATTGGGCACATCAACGTGGGGTGGTCAATGAGTACGGAACTTGTAACCCCACACCTCGTCAACCCATTGCTGATGCTTACACAGGCGCTACTCCGCCTTCTTCATTTACGATGAATGTTCGAACAGAACAACCATTGAAAGGAAAGTATAAAGTGATGTTTGAAGTGAATCAATCATGGGATTGGAACGAGTGGTGGTCTAATAATTTGTATCCAGATGATCCTGAATATAAAACTTCTAGTCAGCCAGCAGTGGTATATTTGGCAGAAATAGATACTGAAAATACTGTTCCTGAATATTTGATGAAACCCATTGGGCACAGCCATTATTCAGGTGCAAATGGGGATTTGATTGCAGAACTGGAGTCTATCACCACAGCTCTTGATATTGCCCGAAGCATTAAGGTCTCAATCTCAAAATAATACCAAGTGTACATATAAAATGACCCAAAGTCATTTTTATGTCTACTGTTGTTAATGCCGTTGCTTTAAACAAATAGTATCAATGAGACGAAGTCGAAATTGGACTATATTGTTTGTGCAAACGGTTTAAGCATTGATCATTTATTACAAACGAGGCTGACTCATACTTTGAGACAGCCTCGTTTCTGTTTTGTTAATTGCTTAGTTTAGGATAAACTATCCTGTTGTGATACACGTTTTTGAGTCGTTCCTTAAATACGGCTTTCACCATTTCCACATCCCTGAACG
>CANIXM010000212.1 GCA_947471245.1 Paludibacteraceae bacterium
AAGCATTGGTAGTACGGCAGTGGAGAATCCCTTGTATTGTAGGTTTAATAATATGTCAAATTGAGTGTTAGTAATCACTGGACTTTTCAATTTGACCATCTTGCATATTTCGGATGCTGGTTCCAATAGATTTTGGTTCAATGACCCCACGTAACCAGTCAATGACATCACTAGCTCTTCACGAATCGGATCGATAGGTGGATTGGTAACTTGAGCAAATTGCTGACGGAAATAGTTGAAAAGTCGTTGTGGTTTTTCCGAAAATACTGCTAGAGAGATATCATTACCCATTGATGCTGTTGGCTCATAGCCGTCATTAGCCATCGGGATAATAAGCTTTTCAAGGTCTTCCTTAGAATATCCGAAAGCCTTGAGTGTAGTTTGGTAGTTGGGTACATCCACTTTTACCGATCTTCCTGATGTGATGTCATCAAGATTAATTCGATGTTCAGCCAACCATTCATTGTATGGGAATGCTTTTGCTAAGCCCTCTTTTAGCTCTTGATCATAATACACTTCACCTCTTTCGGTATCTACCATCAACATTTTGCCTGGTTGAAGTCTTCCTTTGGCTTTAATTCGCTGAGCTTCTACTTCTACAGTCCCAGTTTCAGAGGCAATATACATCATGTCGTCGTGGGTAATCAACCAACGAGCAGGACGAAGTCCATTTCTATCTAACATTCCACCTGCATATCTTCCATCGCTGAAAAGCAAACAGGCTGGTCCATCCCATGGTTCCATAAACATGCTGTGATATTCGTAAAACCCTTTTAAGTTGGCCGAAATAGGATTTTTTGAGTTCCAACTTTCTGGTACCAGCATGGCCATTGCATGTGGAAGGCTTTTGCCAGACATCACCAAAAATTCAAGCACATTGTCAAGCGACGCACTATCGCTCATGCCCGGCTGAACCACAGGGTGTAGTTCTTTTAGGTCACCTAAATGATCTGATTTCAAGACACTTTCGCGTGCTTCCATCCAGAAACGATTGCCTTTGATGGTGTTGATTTCACCATTGTGACCCAACATGCGGAATGGTTGTGCCAAATCCCAGGTAGGGAAGGTGTTGGTACTAAAGCGTGAGTGAACAAGAGCTATTGCACTCGTGAAATTTTTATCTGAAAGATCGAGGAAATACTCTCTAAGTTGCAATGAGGTAAGCATCCCTTTGTAAACCATTTGTTTGGACGATAGGGTTACAATGTAGAAGCTACGTTCTTTGGCAATGCTAGATTTGTAAATTGAATTTTCAATTTTCTTTCTAACAATATATAGTTTGTGCTCTAAATCCTGTTGTGATAGCTGATTGCCAGTGACAAATATTTGCATCACAGCAGGTTCATTTGCTGATGAAATCTCTCCAAGAATGCTGCTGTTGACAGGCACGTCACGTGTGGCAAGTAAATTAAGACCCTCTTTTTCAAGTGTTTCTTTGATTACTTTCAAACAAAGTTCTTTTTTCTTTGTGTCTTTTGGTAGGAATACAAGACCTGTTCCATATTTTCCTCTTTCAGGGACTGGAATGCCTTGTAGAAGTATAAACTCGTGTGGGATTTGTAATAAAATCCCTGCACCATCACCTGTTTTGTTGTCGGCACTTTCTGCGCCACGGTGTACCATGTTTTCTAGTACTTGTAGGCCGTTTTCCACAATAGTGTGCGATTTTTCTCCACGTATGTTGAGAACAAGACCAACACCACAGGCATCGTGCTCATACTGCGATGAATAGAGCGATTGTTGCTCATATTCTCCAGTAAGAAAGTGGTTGGATGAAAAAGTTGTCATAATATTCTTTTTATTAGTAAAAGCTGTCAGCAGCTTGTATATTCTTGATTCTTAGTATGTCTAGTTTTATTGTTTGGTATAGTTATATAAGTCGCAAAATAGTGGAAAACCCCATTTAAGGGATTTTCCACTATTGCAAATTGTAAAACAAGGAATATGTTGTTTTCTATCTTATCGGATAAATAGCAATTCTCTGTATTTAGGCAGAGTCCACATTTCGTCGTCAACAATTAACTCTAGCTGGTCGATGTGCTTGCGAATAATGTCAAAGAATGGCAATACTGATTCGTTGTATGCAATTGCTTTGTCTTTTTCATGTTCAATAACGTTAGCCACTTTACGAGCTTCAACCATTGCTTCAACAGTTGATTTGATTACTGAAGTGTGCTCAGATATTTCTTCAATCAAAGCAAGGTTCATTGCAGAAATCTTTTCTGCTTTTTCTGCACCAAATACTGCTTTTGTTTTGTAAACATTGTCAAGCAATAATGATTGGTAACGAGTAGCTACTGGAATGATGTGGTTGATTGACAAATCACCTAGCACACGTGCTTCAATTTGTATTTTCTTAACATAAGTTTCCCATTTCACTTCGTTACGTGAGTGAAGCTCTACTTCAGACATTACACCAGTGGTAGTGAATAACTCAACGCTTGATTTAGAAGTGTAAGCTTCGATGATTTTTGGTACGCTTGTTTCGCAATCCAAACCTCTTTTTGCAGCCTCAACTTTCCATTCTTCGCTGTATCCATTTCCGTCGAAACGAATAGCTTTTGCATCAATCACATATTGTTTGATAACTTCGAATATTGCTTTTTCTTTTGCAATTCCTTTAGCAATTTTAGCATCTACCTCAGCTTTGAATTCAACCAATTGAGCTGCAACAGCTGTGTTCAATGCAGTCATTGCTGATGAACAGTTTGCCGAAGAACCTACTGCACGGAACTCAAAACGGTTTCCTGTAAATGCAAATGGTGAAGTACGGTTACGGTCTGTGTTGTCAAGGAATACCTCAGGAATGCTTGGGATGCCTAATTCCAATTTCTTTTTCTCATTGATGATGATGGCCTCATCAGTAGTGCTTTTCTCAATTTTGTCTAATACGGCAGAAATTTGAGTTCCCATAAATGCAGAAATAATTGCAGGAGGGGCTTCATTGGCACCTAGACGGTGAGCATTTTGAGCTGTCATGATTGAAGCTTTCAACAATGCATTGTGTTTGTGAACGGCTTTCAATGTTGTAGCAATAAATGTTACAAATTGTAGGTTTTCTTCTGGTGTTTTACCTGGAGCGTAAAGTATAACGCCTGTGTCAGTTCCAAGTGACCAGTTGTTGTGCTTTCCAGATCCGTTAACTCCTGCGAATGGTTTTTCGTGCAATAATACACGGAATCCATGACGACGAGCTACACGTTTCATGATAGCCATGATTAATAAATTTTGATCTACCGAAAGGTTACACTCACCAAAAATAGGCGCAAGCTCAAATTGGTTTGGCGCTACCTCGTTGTGGCGAGTTTTAGCAGGGATGCCATATTTATACGCTTCAAATTCCAAATCTTTCATAAATGAAGCCACACGACTAGGCACTGAACCGAAGTAGTGGTCTTCCAATTGTTGGTTTTTAGCAGACTCATGTCCCATCAACGTACGACCAGTCAAAGCTAAGTCAGGACGAGTTGCAAATAGACCTTCATCAACTAAGAAATATTCTTGTTCCCAACCTAAGTAAGCAACTACTTTCTTTACATTAGGGTCAAACATTTGACATACAGCAGTTGCTGCTTTGTCAACATAGTTCAACGCTTTCAATAAAGGTGCTTTTAAGTCAAGAGATTCGCCAGTATATGAAATGAAAATAGTAGGAATTACTAAAGTGTCATCCACTACGAATGCAGGTGATGAAGTGTCCCATGCAGTATATCCACGAGCTTCGAATGTGCTACGAATACCACCATTAGGGAATGATGAAGCATCTGGTTCTTGTTGTGCTAGTAATTTTCCTGAGAAATCTTCGATGATGGCTTCACCTGGAGCACCTGCATAATCAATAAATGAATCGTGCTTTTCTGCTGTACCATCAGTCAACGGTTGAAACCAGTGAGTGTAATGAGTAGCGCCTAATTCAATTGCCCACATTTTCATTCCTGCAGCAACATCGTCAGCTATAGAGATTGTTAGAGTTTCGCCTTTTTCTGTGGCGTTTTTCAAAGCTTTTATAGTTGCTTTTGGAAGGAATTTAGCCATTGTGGCTTTGTTGAACACATACTTTCCATAATAATCTGAAGTAAGTTTGGAAGGTGCTATTACTTCCACCGCTTTTTTCTTGAATGCTTCTTCTACCGCATTGAATCTTAATGATGACATAATTTTATTTTTTATGGTTTTATTTTTTAAATAATATTTGAATTTTAATACAAATCAAACTGAATGATATTAAATTGATACAAAAGTAGTAAAAATGATAATGATAAAATCTATTTATATCCACCAAGCCTAAAAAATATCCGAACGGTTTCGGATTGATTTTTATTTGCGTAAAAATATGTCAAATTTACATAAAATGACGAGTGTGTGTTTTAATGTGAAATTTAATTGGTGGGGTTTTGATGTTTGCCCTACTTAGCTTTCGCTTGAAGTTTCATGGAGCAAAGGTATGAAAAAAGATGCATATTCACAAATACCATCTTGTTAGTTTGGCGTTTAAAAGTAAGCAGGCCATTTCTCGCGAAGTAGCCTGCTTGAAACAATAAAACTAAAAAACACACGATTAATTAATGAATAGTTTCACCGTGTATGAATGATTTC
>CANIXM010000213.1 GCA_947471245.1 Paludibacteraceae bacterium
GTCATTAAATCGTTGATACATATCGTTGGAGAACTAGATGCTACCCCTACAGTATTCAATCCTGAGATATCCAGTTTTATAGAATCCTTGGGGCCAGGTCCACACAGATTCTCTGCCCACACTTTTACGTATCCTGAAATAGTTCCTGAAGTTACAATTATTGTTGTATCAGGATCATTGACAGTAGCTGTATTGGTTAAAGTGTTGGGAGTGGTTACTTTCCACCCTGTAGGGAATTCCCAATGATATTTTTCTGCATTCTGTACGGCACTGACTCTATACACTAAACCAGCTGAATCAGGACATACTCGTGTAGGTCCTTTTATAGTGTCAGGTTTATCTGGCGGCCCGTATTCCCAAGCGCCCATCATAGGGCTAACTTTCGAGCGCACTGCTTTTGCTCCAAAGTCTGAAGGAACTGATGAAAACATGGGTGTTCCTTTGAGGAGTGTACAGAATTGGTAATCGGTGGCTACAGTTGAGGCCTTTTGACGAAACAAAGGAATAGAATCCTTACTGCCTGTGTCATTGCCTGGAATAATTGGATTTGTCGCAATTGGTGGGTTTTTTGATATGCCATTGAAATAACCTAATGATCCACTAGTGCATCTGTAGTCATTGAAATTCAACTTGATATTAGTACTATTGGTAGTCGCAAAATAAGCAGCATAATTTGCAGTACCACCTGTACGATCATTATAAAACACATTATTTAATATTACTCTTTTGTTGCCTGCTCCTACAGTTGGACTATAGTAGCAGTAAGATGATACGGCACCAGCAGCTGTTCCTCCCAGATAGATGGTGTTATGAAGCGTACTGTCGTTGTTATTCGTGTTGGCTCCATTTTCATAGATACCGTACACGTTTACTGCATTTGAAACTGTGCTACCTCCCAGATAAACGATATTGTTATACACTTTATTGACACCTGATCTCATCATCACACCATATAGATTCGAGCCTGTGTTGGTAGCATTGACAGAATAGTTGTAAGTGAAATTTCTGAAAAAACTACATTTATTGCTATTCCCTTCATCTAAACAATAACCCGCCAATGTAGCTGCATTGGCACCCGCATTGTTAGGTGTAGCAAGTCCATACACCAAGTTGGCAGAGATGGATGCACCACTAGCACCACTATACACCCCATAAACCGAACCAGCAAAAGTAGCATTGGTATTTTTCAGATTATAAATGGTATCGCCTGTGATGGTATTGGTACCACCAGTAGAAGCTATCCCTATCACCGAGGCGCTTCCATCAGTTGCAGTATTTCCATTGGCAATGGATAAGTCATGGACAATATTACCTGTGATGGTGTTGGTGCCCCCTCCAATACAAATACCATTAATTTTACCTCCATTAGTTTTCGTAGTGGAGTTTTTTAGATTTGCTATAGTATTCTGAGTGACTGTATTAGTTCCTCCATTGATATAAATACCATTGAAATCTTGCGATGTGACAGTACTTGTAGAGAGTGAATTGATGCTGTTGAGAGTAGTTTTACTACCTATCAGGTTTCCTTTAATATTGGAAATCCCAGAATTTGAGCATGAGATTCCTGTAAATTGAGACGCGTAGGTAATATTATTCTCAGCATCGACATTTATAGAACCTATGACATTATTATTACATGTAAGACTGCCAGATCCTGCTAAATAAATTCCATAAACAATTCCAATATTTTGTTGTGCCCCATTGGGAGGAGAGGCTGAATAGGATGCTGGACGGACATAAATTGAATTATTGCCAACAGAATCACCAATAATATTGGGAACAGAGTCACCAATATTAATAGTCCCGTCTGATATGTATATACCTGTCCAAGGGACAGACATAAAGTGACCAGTTAGTTTCCAATCAAAATTCTTTATGATATTACCTTGAATTGTTGCAGTGTTTGCACTTTCAACGCCAACATTGATAGCTCCAAAACGTAAATTTTCCGATGGTAGTAAAGTATAAGGTAAGCCAGCACAATTTGGCGCAGAACCTCCAATATAATTATTGATAATTCGAATATTTGAAGTGCCAATACAAGTTTCTTGAGAATGAGCAGCATCAACATCGATATGACCAATCAATATTGGATATAAACCGGAATCAAATCCAGCAGAAGCTGTAATCATTTGTGTTTCATAAAAATGATTACTCTGTATATTCCAGTCCAAATTGTAATCATGTATAAAAATATTTGTTGCTCCAGAAGTTCCCCAATAATTTAATACATCTTTAAAATTGTTGTTGTTGATAGTGTTCCCTATATTTTCTAGTCCAGTGCCTTGACCACTGGAATAAATGGCAGATGATGGTCTACCTGAAGATCCTGCATTTGTGAGTATATTGTTGATAATTTTATTGTTATTATTACCTACTACATCAGTAGTGCCAAGAAAAACTACTGCACCCATCTTGCCTGTATTGATATTCGTACCGAGATTATATCCTCCTGCATTTTTTATGATAGCGTATTCTATGGTATTGCTGCAAGCCCCGTTTTGAAATTCAAAGGTGGATGCGTTTGTCGCATTATTTCTATTGATAAATATTAAATCTTGTGTGGTACCTACTCCATTGACACGTCCATCTATTGTGACTTTGTCGGCGCCATCCAAACTCACCAAGGGTCCAGCCAGATTACCACCCACATTGTGCCCAGAAGCAGTCGGGAAAACATGTATGGAGTTATAGGCAGACACCCCGCCAAACCCACTCTGATAAAGTACCGCAGATACGGGTTCAGCAGTACGACTAGAAATGCGAATATCAAAAATACCGTCTGGACATAATGGTCCTGTTTTATGTGTGCCGTTATTAAAATTTAGAAATGCATCTCCAAGTGTGGGGTATATTCCGAGTGGAACGTTTCCTGGTTGAGGAAAATTTGTAGAAAACACTTTTACTGGTAAGTCCAGAATAATTTCTATTGCTCCCATGGTGGGGACTACATTGGCTACAGATTTTGGACGATTGTTTATATCATTGAAATCCTTTACCACTCCTCCAGCAGCAATACCTGCTAACGATTTATTGGCTGTGGGTACGTAATCTGCATATACTGTGATGGGTAAAGTTGTAGCTGGAAATCCTGGGTCCACACTTACACTGGCAAAGTCCTGCTTGGTGGCATTCTGCCAAGCATCTAGGTTTACTTCATCTGCTCCAAAATATCCAAGAACTCCTCCTGTACCATTATTTACATAATAATCGTTATATTCTGATGTTAATGGCATGGAGGTTGCTATAGGAGCTACATCTACATAAATGGCATAATGACTACTTGGAATTGGTACAAAATTCGATATCCTTACGTTATGCAAGATGTTATTCCTAAAATCTCTTGTGTCATAGTCATTATTACTATTTGACGCTGGCGTAGAATTTATACAGTAAGATTTGTTTAAATATGGAGCTGGGCAATTCCCCCCTAAATAGATTGTATTGAAATAAAGGTTGTTAGTTTTTGTATTATCCCCTAAGTCATACATCCCATAAAGCGTGGTGGCTGTATTGGGCATAAGACTGATGATGTTGTTCGTAAAAGTATTGGTACTTCCTGTAAAATATATCCCATAGAAGCTAGCACCCGTAGAACCAATATTAACTGAAAAATCGTGAATGAAAGTGGAGTTTACATTCGTTTTTAAATCAGATTCAATATATAGTCCGAATAATAATGCATTAGAACCGCTTACTAAATTTGGAGCCGAAAGATTGTAAATTTCATTTTTATCAAATTTATTACAGTTTGTAGCCTTGAAATATGCACCGACTACGTTACCTGCAAAATTTGAATTTGTGTACTTTAGATTGTAAATTTTATTTTTTGAAAATGAGGTTAGGTTGCAAGTAAATGTTTTGGAAATAGCAATCCCGTTTATCGAATAATATGATGGAAGTGACTTATTTACAGTAGAACTAGATAAATCATGAACTGTACATGAATCTATTGTAGTAGTTCCATCTTGAACAAATATTCCTGTTGTTGTTCCTGTTGTTAAGTTAGTAGAGCTGTTTGTAAGGTTTTGTATGGTATCTACAAAAAGAGTATTTGTACCGCCAGTATTTATACGCAATCCAAATACATCTTGTTGGTCTGAAGTAGAGGTGCCCGCAGCATTTACACTATTTGGAGTATCACCTCCGATTATATTTTTCTGAAATACTGAGGTACCTGCGCTAGTCCTATTTATTAGATAAATACTTGTTTGATTAGTAGCATTTGCATTGTTTGTAGATATTGAGCCAAGAATATTGTTCTGACAATCTATAGTGCCAGTGGAATTTATATTAATACCGTAAAAAATGTTGTTGTTGAAATTCCCATTCCCATTGTCATTAAGTTGTATTGAACCTGTACCAGTACGGGAACCAATAATATTTCCACACGGTGTCCCACCATCCACACCAATATTAACATTCCCTGAGATTACATCTATTGTTTTAAAATATCCATCCTTTTGGTTGTTTATTACTAGACCTTTAATCGTATTATTGATAATTTTACTAGTAGCTCCTGCACTATTTGATTTGAGCGAAATAATCGTCAAATTA
>CANIXM010000214.1 GCA_947471245.1 Paludibacteraceae bacterium
AAGAAGGTAAAACCTACCTGAAAGCCAAAAAAAGTGATGTGCCACTCCATGTGTTTGGCGAACACAACCTGCAAAATATTGAAGCAGCTCGACTTGCTTGTAGGCAAATAGGGGTGACTGATGAGCAGTTTTTTTCTGCCATCAAAGATTTCAAAGGCGCATCCAATCGACTAGAGGTCATTGCTAAAAACGAGTCGGCAGTTGCTTTTAGAGATTTTGCCCACTCACCATCCAAAGTTAAAGCTACTATTGCCGCTGTGAAAAATAGATATTCCGATAGAAAACTGGTGGCATGCTTGGAGTTGCACACCTTTAGTAGCCTTACCGAGGCATACCTGCCTCATTACAAAGACAGCATGAATCTAGCTGATATAGCAATGGTTTATTACAGTCCTGATGTGGTCAGCCATAAAGGATTAAGTGTGTTGGACCCAGCTGTGGTCAAACAAGCTTTTGGCGACCATGTGAGCGTATTTACTGACATCACCGTCTTACAATCTGAACTAACAAATAATAATTACAACAATGCTTCATTGTTACTAATGACTTCTGGCGATTTCAACGGAATGGATGTGGTACAATTGGCTAACAATCTGATAAGCGAATGAACGAAAAACAAAACAATCTGGATCAGCGCTACATGCGCATGGCGCGTATTTGGGCAGAAAATTCATACTGCGAACGCCGAAAAGTGGGAGCATTGTTGATAAAAGATAAAATGATCATCTCTGATGGCTACAATGGCACTCCATCTGGTTTTGAAAATATCTGCGAAGATGAAAACAATGTTTCAAAACCCTATGTGCTTCATGCAGAGGCTAATGCGATAAGCAAAATTGCGCGGTCGCACAACAGTAGTGACAATTCTACACTTTATGTGACAGCATCTCCTTGCATTGAATGTGCCAAGCTCATTATCCAAGCAGGCATCAAACGAGTGGTTTACGGAGAGAAATATCGCATAATGGACGGTGTAGAACTCCTTGAGAGAGCAAATATTGAGGTCGTATTTCTTGAATTTTAAATAATTTTCCACATCACGCAGATGAACAAAAATTTAAAAACAGTTTTACTTGTAACTTTTACCACATTGGTAGGTTTGTTGATTGGTAATCTATTGGCTCGTCGTGCTAATGGTACAGGAGTCGTTTCCTACGGTAGCAACCCGATCAACGAAATCATTTCATTGATAGACAACAAATATGTGGACACCGTCGATGTGAAAAAATTGACCGAAGAAACCATGACCGACCTTGTGTCTAAGTTAGACCCACATTCGGTTTTCATCCCATCGTCTGATTTGGAGGATGTCAATAGTGAATTGGAAGGTAGCTTTAGCGGCATTGGTGTACAGTTCAATATCCAGAATGATACGGTGATGATTATTGCTGTCATCAGCGGTGGTCCATCCGAAAAAGTTGGGGTGCTGGCCGGTGACCGCATTGTCAAGGTCAACGACACCGCATTTGTAGGCAAGTCTGTGAGCAATGAAAAAGTGATGAAAAAACTCCGTGGCAAGGAAGGTACTAAAGTTAAACTTGGCATACGTAGACATGGTACCAAAGAACTACTTCATTACACCATCACACGTGGTGAAATTCCAGTTAATTCAGTAGATATTGCCTATATGATTGAACCTAAAGTTGGTTACATCAGGGTAAGCAAATTTGCTGCCACCACCTACAAAGAGTTTCTTGACGCAATTGCTTCACTGCGCACTCAAGGTGCTGAAAGATATGTGGTGGATCTACGCCAAAACAGTGGCGGTTATTTGGAACAGGCCGTCCAGATGGTCAATGAATTTCTTCCTGAAGGTCAGATGATAGTTTACTCCAAAGGAAATGCATACCCTCGTGCCGAGAGCAGAGCCAACGGCAAAGGCAGTTGCATCAAACTACCACTGGTGGTGATGATAGATGAGTATTCTGCGTCAGCTAGCGAAATTTTTTCTGGAGCTATTCAAGATAATGACAGAGGCGTGATAGTAGGTCGTCGGTCGTTTGGCAAAGGATTGGTGCAACAGCAAATGCCGCTTTCCGACGGATCGGCTCTACGGCTTACCGTGGCTCGCTATTACACACCATCCGGCAGAAGCATCCAAAAACCTTATGTGAAAGGTAAGTCCGAAGATTACCAGTTGGATTTATTGAAACGCTATAAACGTGGTGAATTTGACTCCAAAGACAGCATACGCATGGTGGATTCGTTGAAATTTAAAACCCTCAAGGGAAGAACAGTCTATGGTGGAGGTGGTATTATGCCCGATGTATTCGTACCAAGAGATACGTCTGATTTCACACCCTATTTGAACAAAGTAATCAATTATGGATATGTATATCAGTATGCATTCCAATACGCAGATCAAAACAGAGCCACTCTCAAATCATTCAAATCTTGGCAGCAGCTAGAAGCGCACCTCAAATCAAAAGATATTTTGACTGGTTTTGTGGCATTTGCTAGCTCAAAAGGATTGGCTGCAGCACCAAAGGATATCCAGGTTTCAAAACGCTATTTAATCACGCAGCTCCATGCATTTATCATTCGTGATCTGATGGGAGACAAAGGCTTTTATCCTGTAATAAATAAAGATGATAAAACCATCAAGGTAGCATTAGACCAAATAAAGAAAATTAAATAATGATACAAATCAAAGATGCTGTCATAGCTGATGCTGTGGACAAAGGAATGGATGAATTTCTACAAGTGTTTACCGACGCTTATCTTGATAAAATCGGCGGAAAACTCACCGCCGAAAGCATGCCCCTGCTCAATGGAAGTCAACACACGTTATTGGCCTATCGTTTTTTTTTGGATGAAATGCGAGAGGGTGGATTCGTGCAGTTGATACAAAATGGATATGGAGCCTATATTTTCGGCAATCCATTTGCAAAAGCAGTTAAGCAGTTTGGGGCTGTGGAGCTTTCGAAATTAATTTACAAAGCCAAAGAAATTTACGACCCCAATAAGCAAGCACTAGAGCGTGAAACCACAGAAGAGGAATTCAATGCGTTGTATGTTGATTTTGAGCAGTTTGACGAGTTGGAGGAAATTTACTTTGATATCGAAGAGCGTCAAACAGCATTAATCGCAGCTTATGTGGATGAGCATATAGATGATTTCTGCGAAGTAGTGAAGGAATAGTTTAGTTGGCTGTTATTAGCAATGTTATTAATAATGTGAATATCAGCTTTTATTACTGTTTTGATGTTTAACTTGTTTTCGTTATCTCGTTAGAATTGGAACAAAACTTCTTGTTGATGAACTAATCAATTATCAGGTGTTTTACTCGTTCCAAATCTTCTGGCGTATCTATCCCTATTGTCTCTCTGTCAGTCAGTCCGACCTTTATTTTGTATCCATTTTCAAGCCATCGGAGTTGTTCTAGCGACTCTGCTATTTCCAATTGAGACTGAGGTAACTCGGTAATTTTTTTTAGAACGTCAACCCTATAAGCGTACAACCCTATGTGTTTGTAATATTGATGGTTGGCTAACCATTGATCTTTTTCCACGCCTCTAAGATAAGGAATGACCGATCTGCTAAAATACATTGCTTCATAGTTATTGTTAAAAACGACCTTCGGATGATTGGTATTTTCTAGAAATGAAATTCCGTCTTTCTCAGTAATCGCTTTTACCAAAGTGGCAATATGAATTGTTTTGTCCGAAAAGCAGTGTTTCAACTCTTCTATTTGTGAAGGATGAATAAATGGTTCATCACCTTGTATGTTGATTACCACATCATACATATTCCCAAGTTTTGAAATAGCCTCGTAGCACCTGTCTGTCCCACTTTTGTGGTCGACCGATGTCATGATGGCACGACCTCCAAAACCCTCAACAGCTTGAAAAATCCGAACATCATCAGTGGCTACAAACACTTCATCTAGTGACTTTAAGGCTTGCTCACACACCCGCTGTATCATGGGCTTTCCTCCAATGTCAACGAGTGGTTTTCCAGGGAATCGAGTTGAAGCATATCTGGCTGGGATAATCCCTACAAATCGGGTGGACTTTGCGCTCATTTTTTTTGTTAGTTTTTTGTGTTGAAGTTCAGTGCCATATATAGGAAACTATGCCTAATATCTGCCTACCATCGCTTTTTGTTTAGAACGTGGCGTTTAAATAATTTTTGGCGACCCCTGTCTATTGCTTTTACCGTTCGCAACATGAGCATCAGTACCAGTGGCAATGTTGCAATGTTAAACACCTGAATGCTTAGTGCCAATACCACTAAAGCGGATGTGAGTAAGACGATGTTGAAAATATGATAGAAGAAAAGTACTTTTCTCAAATTTTTATTCCACATGATGATAGCTGGAATAAGATTGAGTGGATTCAACCATAGTAAGTTGTAATTATGCCCAAGGAGTGGATGTGAAGAAAAACTCATCAACAACAGAATCAAGATACCAATGAATGCCGATAAGGCATACACCGTGCAATCAAATACTTTGCGTGCTTTTCTGAACTTCCCACCATAAATGGTGACTAAAATCCCCAATACCAAAATAAAAATATTTAGAAAAAGTGGAGAAATAAGAG
>CANIXM010000215.1 GCA_947471245.1 Paludibacteraceae bacterium
AAAACAGGCTCGAATAGTTGGATAATAATTTCCCACGCGGAAAAGCTCCCGCATAGAAAGACATGGATTTGGACTTATATTGATAATAAGCAATGGGATGAATGCTATCGATTACATTCCTTGACCCTGACAGTTTTAACATGTCCAACCCACCATAGACAAAGTGGGTAGAATCCCACGAAACACCCAGCTCTGGAGCAATGTGGGTACCAGTCATGGTTTGATCCTTGGTGATGGTGGATTTTGCAAACTCGGTATTGTCAAAGAAGTAATTGACACCTGTTTTCCACTCCAATTGCTGTGAATAAGACTTAAAAGAAAGAACACTAAGAAAAGCTAAAAGTAGGATATAAACAGACCTGATCATTATGAAAAAATTAAATTAATGTACAAATATACTTAAATATCATTTAACACATGATAGAGAGGAAATAATTCAATAAAAAACACCACCCTCAAAAATGAGAAGTGGTGTTTCCAATCAAAAAAAATAAACTATGAAGAAAACTATTTTTCGGACAAGTAACTTGCTATACCTTCTTGAGTAGGTTTAAGTGATTTATCACCTTTTTTCCAGTTGGCAGGGCAAACCTCCCCATGTTGTTCTACAAATTGAAGTGCATCGATAAGACGTAAAACCTCATCTACATTGCGTCCAAGTGGCAAATCGTTTACCAACTGATGACGCACCACACCTTGTTTGTCAATCAAGAACAAACCACGATATGCTTTAGGTTCTCCCACAAATGCCACATCACCATTCTCATCATACTCTTCAGCGCCAATCAACACATCATATTTAGCGCTGATATTAAGGTTTTGATCTACTACTAATGGATATTTCACACCTTTGATGCCACCTTCATTGGTTGGAGTTTGTAACCATTTCCAGTGCGAAAATTCTGAATCTGTTGAAGCACCGATAACAACAGTGTTACGAGCAGCAAATTCTTCCGCTTTTTCTTGGAATGCCAATAATTCCGTTGGGCATACAAATGTAAAATCGGCTGGATAGAAGAAAAACACCACATACTTTTGACCTTCATACTGATCTAGAGAGAAGTTCTCTACTATTTCACCACCATTGATGACTGCTTTGCTATTGAAAGCTGGAGCTTTTTTACCTACTAATACTGACATAATTCTTATTGGGTTTATTGGTTAATTAATTATGATGCAAATATAAACAGTATATCAAAAAACACACAACAAATTCGTATAGAGATTTTTTATCACTTCATAGACGGCACCAAGACAACATTTAGACAACTGATTTGCAAATCAATACCGTAACATAAGCAGCAACACCCTCCTCTCGTCCCACAAAACCCATTTTTTCAGATGTCGTTGCTTTGATGGAAATGGTATCTATCTCCACTCCCATCACTTCGGACAAACATTGTTGCATAGCTGGAATGTGTGGGTTGATTTTGGGTTGTTCGGCGCAGACAGTGCAGTCAGCATTACCAAACTCAAAACCTTTATTTCTCAACAGCAGCATGGTTTCCATAAGCAGAATTTTGCTGTCAATGTTTTTAAACTCCCCTGCCGCATCGGGAAAGTGGTATCCGATATCCCTGAGATTGGCAGCACCTAATAGCGCATCACACAACGCATGTATGAGTACATCCGCATCGGAATGACCGAGCAAGCCCCACTTATATTCAATTTTTATTCCACCTAACCACATTTCTCTTTCTGATGCAAATCGGTGAACATCATAACCAAAACCAACTCGTATATTCATATTTAGTAAAGATGAGTTTATTAGTAAAACTAATGAAAGATGCTAAAAATCAAAAATCGGTTGCTCACAATCCTAAGATTCACACAACCGATTTCCTAATGAACAATTATAAAAGTTTTTTAATCTGCTAAATTCTTTATCCCGAACATATCGAAAGACAAACTAAATCTAAATGTTTGATCTAAAGGGTTTGTAGGTGTAACGGCTATGATGTATGAAACATCCAACTGAAAAATATTTAATTTAAATCCTGCACCAGCCGAGAAACACTTACGATTGCCTTTAAACTGTGACTCATGACGATAACCTCCACGCACAAAAAATTGATTGTTGTAAGCATACTCAAGACCTGACCCCCAACCTATTTCCCTGATTTTTTCAGCCACACCACCAGGACCAACTTCGAACGACTTAAAGATTCCATCAATAGAGCTGATGCTATTTAATGTAACAGGGTCTCCATAAATTGCTGTTGGGGTGGGCACCAACAATTTATTAATATCTGCATTTATGGAAATCTTATTGTAGGCATCCATTGGTATCTCATACGACCCACCAATACGCAGATTCGTAGGTATAAAATTGGTATTTTGACCTTTGTCATAAGACACTTTACCTCCGATGTTCGACACACAAAGTCCGAGTGCTAACTTACTTTCACCAGACTCAATGGTTATTGGCGTTTTGTAATACACCGACACGTCGGCAGCACCTGTACTTCCAGCATAATAAAGACTACTGGAACCTATTGCCGAACCATTACCTAAATCTGTAACGACGTACCTTAGAGCAACCGAAGCAGACAGTTTAGAAGATAACTGCATGGAATACGCTAAATCAATAGCCCATTCATTGGGCTGAACACTACCCTGTCCATTTCCAAACCAATCCACCTTCTCTATATTTCCCATCGAAAAATACCTTACAGAGGTACTAATAGCTTGTCGTTCTCCCAATTTATAATAACCTGACAAATATGCCAAATAAATATCAGGTACCAATTTTCTTAACCATGGTGTATAAGATAATCCTGCACCAAATGGACTTTCCATAAAAGCATATTTAGCGGGATTCCAATATTGTGAATTCACATCTGGTGTAGTTGCCACACCCACATCACCCATACCAGTAGCTCTTGCATCTGGAGCAATGGTGAGAGCTGGCACTCCGGTTAAAATTGGGTTACTCAGTGGGGCTTCAGCTTGAGCAAAATTTCCAACTCCCATACAAGCTACAACTAGGAGTGTTACAAATACTTTCTTCATGTGTCTATAATTATTTTTTAATGATCAGATAGCACTCGTTCAAAAACATTGACAATATCCATTTTCTATTTTGGTATGTCATTTTATTCTTTAAAGTGCTCGTTTTACTTTATTATCATTCTTGAAATCATCGCTTACTTTACTGTAAAACGTGACATTGTAATTTTATTGCCTTACTATTATCATTTTATTAGTTTTAGTGAATACATCACTGTTTGGTGTGGAAATACTCACCCTATAGATATATACACCTGGCTGAATACTTGCTCCTTCACTCATGGATAAGTTCCATGTGATGTCGTCAGTGGTAGGAGCAGAATAGCTCCAAATCTTTCTTCCATACAAATCAAACAGCTCAATGGTGGTATTAATCATAGACTCAGGTCTATCATGAGTAATCACAAACTTAGTTTCATTCACTACGGGATTAGGCAGATTGGTCACCGTGAAAATAATGGGTGTAAGTCCTTTTACTACTTCAAAATCAATGGTTTTTGTTGTAGAATTGTTAATCAAGTTCCAAACCTTAAAGGTCATGGTGTGCTTGCCTTCTTGTATCTCTGGAATGCCAAACTCCACTTTTCCTGAAGTATAACTATTCAAATCAGAGAGGAAAAAATCATTCAGCACATAGGTAAACTCTGGACTTTGATCAATGCAAAGGGTCATATCATGACCGATACCACTCCCTACGGTATTGATACCATTCACATCAGAAACAGAAGCATAAAACCTCGGGGTCTCGTTCACTTTGCCACCAGACACAAAATTGGGTGTATTCAAGTATAGACTAACAGCAGGTCCTTCGGTTGTGTAATTATTAAAATTGGGATCGGTACCTCCAATAATTATTTTTTGATAATTACCCTGTGCTTCATTTTTGGTGGTTGTATCGTAGGCATAATAATTTATTTTACCACTTCCAAAGTTATACTTAATGTCTTTAGGAACCATAAATGTCAACTTATACTTTCCATTAATTACCTGTGTTTGTCCAGAAAAAAGCACATTAGTTCTATCCAGATACTTAAAGTGATTAGAATTATTATTAGGGTTTGCTTGACCATGATTATTTAACATGGTGATGGTTTGAATTTTGTCGTACACCACTGCATTTATCTGTCCGTTAAAATTGGATTGAATATTACCTAGAGTATCTGCCACATATCCTTCTACATTTACAACAGATAGTGCTCTTAGAGTATCACTGACCAATGATGAATCGCCATTTATTTTGGAGGTTACCACCTGATACTTATTGGGTAAATGAATAGAAACAGCAGGATCACCGAAATAGATGAATGAGAGTTTATTAAAATTATATGAATTCAAACAATTATTTTTCATGCTGCGCACCACTTCACCGATTCTGGGATTCTCACCTGCTACGTTTTTTATTAATTTGTCACAAAAAAGCTTATTCATTGCAAAATTCGGGGCTTCCCATGCCAGTCGAGCACAAGCCAAACTACCAATTCCACCACCCAAAGGATTCAAC
>CANIXM010000216.1 GCA_947471245.1 Paludibacteraceae bacterium
GTAAATTCACAATTAGAAAGCAGTTTCATTACTTTAAGTTTCGGAACGACTCAGCAGGAGATTATAGCAAAAAATAATTGTCTCGATGTGAAGAGTGAAGAAGACAGGAAGACATTATCACCATTGTTGCGGAAAGAGGATGTTGTAATTCGATACAATGGAACATCCTGGTGTGTCACGCCAACAAAAAAGCCTTGAGATGTCTCAAGGCTATTTTGTTATAATTGATATTTTCTTTAGATTTTGTTACAAGTGAGTGACATGTTCTGAATTTGTTCATGTCAACAATACAGCACCCACTATCAGTCTCAATGGGCTCGTAACTGTAAATCTTAAGATGATTAGTTAGAATTATTTTTTCTCACCACGTTTCGCATAGCGATTCATGAACTTATCTACACGTCCTGCTGTATCTACCAATTTCGATTTGCTAGTGTAGAATGGGTGAGATGAGCTAGAGATATCTAATTTAACGACAGGATAAGTAACGCCGTCGATATCAATGGTTTCTTTGGTGTTTACTGTAGAACGAGAGATAAAAGTATCTCCGTTGGACATGTCCTTAAATGCTACAGGACGATAGCTTTCTGGATGAATTCCGCTTTTCATATCTTTATGTTTTAATTTTTTATAATCGAGTCTAATGATTTGGGCTTGCAAAAGTAGTTATTTTCATTTAATTATCAAACTTTTTATTGAAAAAAAAATATATTTCTGAATATTAAGCATACTATAATAATCATCGGAGTATCCTCATCTGTTAACTTTCAGACATTCACCCATATAGTAACTTTAATGCTTAATCTCTATCACAACAGTACTTGCAAAAAGCAAGGTTGTGAAAACTGGTTTTGTTAAGAGTTTGTCAAATTAAATTTTCCAACCGAAAAATCGGATTACTTCGAACCCAGATATAGGAAAAACATACCCACCAAAACCTCCAGCAAATAAAGTATTCTAATTTTCAAATTGCTATCTTTCATTATTATCGCACCGTATAGAAAAGGGATGATAACACCAGCTCGCCTTACGGTGGACATGATTGAAATCATGGACCCAGGTAGTGTCAGCCCATAAAAGTAAACAAAATCAGCAGTCACTAAGAATAGTGAAATAAACACAATGGACCATCTGAATTGAAAAGGAGTTCCTTCTTTTCGTTTTGGATACCACAATAGTAGTGTGATGACACCCATTATTATCGCTTGGTAGAAGGTATAATATACCTGCACTGCCATGTGGTCGTATTGCTTCATCAAATATTTATCATAAAGCCCGCTTACAGCGCCTGTAAGTGTGGCCAATACAATAAATACAACCCACTTATTGGTTCGAAATGACATGTTGTCTTTTTTGCCA
Source organism: Paludibacteraceae bacterium (assembly GCA_947471245.1). Classification (GTDB taxonomy): domain Bacteria; phylum Bacteroidota; class Bacteroidia; order Bacteroidales; family Paludibacteraceae; genus Paludibacter. The sequence goes on from CANIXM010000216.1 coordinate 1,360, forward strand.
GCTATCGAAAAAAGGAAAAAGGAGAATAATGTTACACCTACACCTATGGCTTGATATAAGTTGAGTTGTTCGCCGAATATAATCATAGCACCAAATACTGTCCAAATAGGTTGGGTGGCTTTGATGGGCGATGCTACCGTGATGGGAAGATGCTTCACAGCAAAGTAGGCAAACAGCCACGACGAAAGGACAATAAAAGCTTTGATAATGATGTAAATGTGTGTTTGCAGATTGACAGAAGGAACATAAAATATGCTGCCAGCAATACACTGAGGGGCAAGATGCGACAACGCCAAAAATGGAATCAGCAAAAATGATGACACCACTACTGACGCAAACAAAACAGGTATTACAGCATTGTTTTGTAATGATATTTTTTTGAAGATATCATAAGTTCCAAGAAAAAAAGCAGAAACAAATCCGAGAATCAACCACATGGCTTTTATTAGTATTTATGGCATTATAAATTTTTGTGTGTATGCGATATTGATGTCTGAGGCGATAATAGCTTCGCGATATTTACTTCGTGATATATGTCTGAGACGATTGAGACTTTGTGTCTTTGTGTTCAAAAAATATTTTATCAGACTTCGCATGCGACCTATCTTCAATTTTCAATTTTGTCCCTTTTGTGGTTTATCGTTTAATCCACCTTATTCGTTATAGAACTGTATAATGACTGTGTTATATTTTATTATTATGCTTCAAAAATTGTACATGGGTAATGGATGTCAACCAGAAACAAACCCTTAGCAGGAACCGAAACACCTGCTTTGCAACGATTTCTGGCAGATACAACTTCCATAAATTGGTCAACAGACATTTTGCCTCTGCCCACTTCTAGTAGTGTACCCACTATGGCTCTAACCATATTCCTGAGAAACCGATCAGCTTGAATCGTAAACACCCATCTGCCGTCCACTTGCTCCCATTGTGCAAGTATGATATTACAATTATTGGTCTTAACATCAGTGTGAAGTTTGCTGAAGCTGGTAAAGTCAGTAAAGTCCAGCAATGTCAGAGCAGCCGCATTCATTTGTTCAAAATCAAGTTTGCCAATAATGCGAGTGGCGAATTCCTGTTTGAATACGTCTTTGTGATTCACAATATGATATTCGTATCTCCTGGACAGAGCATCAAATCTGGCGTGAGCATCAGGTTTGACTGGCACAACAGAAAACACCCCAATATCTTCAGGCAACAAACTATTCAGCTTGTTTGTCAAGTCTATCCCTTCAGGCAGTCCACCTTCACAATCAAAATGTGCCACCATCAATTTTGCATGAACGCCTGCATCTGTACGTCCAGCGCCGACCACTTCTATCTGCTGACGAAGAACGGTGGACAGTGCATTAGTCAGTACTTGTTGAACAGATATGCCATTGGGCTGTATTTGCCATCCATGATAAGCCGTTCCTTTGTATGACAAATAAATAAAATATCGACGCACTATCAGTTCCAATTTTGGCATAGTTTATTGAAATACGACCGTTCTGTTTTTATAAGCCAATATCTTTCTGTCAATGTGCTTTTCTACAGCACGTGACAGCACAATTTTTTCCAAATCGCGTCCTTTTTTAATTAGATCATCCACATTGTCCTTGTGTGAAATGTGTGTGACATTTTGCTCGATGATGGGGCCAGCATCCAAATCGTCAGTCACATAATGACTTGTAGCTCCAATGATTTTTACACCACGCTCATGAGCAGCATGATAGGGCTTTGCACCAGCAAAGGCAGGTAAAAATGAGTGGTGTATGTTGATAATCCTATCGGGATAATGAGCTATAAAATCGCCAGACAAAACTTGCATATAACGGGCTAGAACACAAAAGTCGATGTTGTGCTCCTCCAATAATGCAATTTGCTGTGATTCTTGCGCAGATTTGTTCTCTTTCGTGATGGGGAAAACATGATACTCTATACCAAACATGCTAGCCACAGACTCCATGTCAGGGTGATTACTTATTATAAGTGGTATTTCCACATTCCATTCTCCAGCAGCATGGCGTGAGAGTAAATCATAAAGACAATGCGACATTTTTGACACAAATATTGCCATGCGAGGTTTCTCGTCTGAAAAATGAATACGATAATTCATCTCAAATCGAGATGCTATAAGTGTATTAAAGTATTCCGACACCTTGTCTCTAGGTATTTGAAATGAAGCCAGATCCCATTCCACCCGCATAAAGAAAACCCGTTCTTCTCTATTTACATATTGATCTAAGTAGAGAATATTACCCTTATGTTGATTGATAAATTCTGTAACAACTGCTAGAATGCCTGCCCTATCAGGGCAATGTATAAGTAGGACGGCTATGTTTTCGTTTGCTTTCATAATTTTTTCATCTGTTTTGCTCCCTTCGAAGGCTGTTTTTGGAGGTGCAAAGATAACATTTTAATTTCAGAGAATTATTTATTGCAAGCAAGAGCACACTATTAATGCTTAAATTTCAGCACTCTAGTATTTATACGAAATAAAAAACAAAAAAATATCTGAAAAATACACAAAAACTTTTTGTAGAAACTAAATTTTGCCTTATCTTTGCACCGCATTAGAAATGATGCGCACTACTTGGTTCGGTAGTTCAGTTGGTTAGAATGCCGCCCTGTCACGGCGGAGGTCGCGGGTTCGAGTCCCGTCCGTACCGCAAACGCAAAACGCCAAATCCTTAAAAGAAGGATTTGGCGTTTTGCGTTTGCGGTTTTTGTGAAATCAAGGGTTTAATATAATATGCCAGATGCTGAGTCTAAACGAAAAAAGTCCCCATTCAATAATTGAATAGGGACTTTTTTATGAAATGTAGTGTCCAATTATGCTACTGGACTGATTGCTTCTGAAGGACAAACATCAGCGCAAGTACCGCAGTCAGTACATACATCTGCATCGATAACATAGATATCACCTTCTGCGATAGCGTCAACTGGGCATTCGCTGATACATGATCCGCAAGCAATGCAATCTTCTGAAATTACGTAAGCCATGATTTTGATTTTTTATTGTTAGTAATTATTATTAGTAGTGCAAAAGTATGAATTTTTCTATACCCAAAAAAATTTTTAGAGACTTTATTGTAAAACAAAATGAATGAATTTCAACGTTACTGATCATTTGTTTATTAGTACTACTAA
>CANIXM010000217.1 GCA_947471245.1 Paludibacteraceae bacterium
GGATAAAACTCGTGGTTTGATATTTTCAATGGAGATTGAATTTTTCGTACACCTGTTCGTTACATCTGATGAATGTAGTTGTAAGTAAAAGTTGCTAGATTGATATAGTAAATCGTTGCATCATATCAAGCTATCCTTGAAATAGCAATTACTGTTACTGAAAAAGCGTGAAAGCATCAACCAGTATTTTTCAATCCACTTGACAATGAGTTGATTAGGCTTAAAAGAGTGGTAAGAAGTTTTTCTTTTTCCAATCCATTTTCGTCGCTCATCGTTCTCCATTCTTTAAGGTAGTTGATATGTAAATGGTGCAAAATTTTCAGCTTATCATTTCTCCATTCAAGGTTATCAAACTGTCCCACACGTCTTTCGGTAGCAGGTTTTTCAAACAGTTCTTCAATAATGGAGAAACCATTTTCATGATCTGTCAATATCTTATCCATAAACACTTTGCGTTCCACCTCATCATCCTCCAGCTCAGCATACAGCTTCATCACTTCCTTGTTCGAAAGGATTAGATTCGTTTCGGTCTGTATCATCAAAAACTTGATAAAAGTAACATCTTTTACAATCTTTTTGAATTGATCAAATTCCGCCGGTCGATCTTCTTTGAGTGATTTCAGGGCACTGCCCAGTCCATACCAACCTGTGAGTGTAATACGTGAAAGGTTCCAGCTGAACACCCATGGGATGGCTCTCAAATCATTCAACGACCGAGTTCCAGTTCTTCTTGAAGGGCGCGAACCTATTTTGCTTTGCTCAAGTACATCGATACAAGTAGCTTTGCTGTAAAAATTAATGAAACCAGGTGTTTCAATCAAATCACGGTAGTGTTCATACGATTTTTGGGACAAAAACTCCATGGTTTCATCAGGCACCACATCTTTCAGTCCTAGCACACCACATTTCAAAGTCTGATTGGCTACACCGGCTGACAGTGCATTCAGGTTGTAGGTAGCAGTAAGCGGGTTACCAAATTGCTGTGCTACTGATTCACCTTGTACGGTCACTTTGATAGTACCATTGACAGTGTTGGCGGGCATACATTCCAGGAAGCGGTGATATTTTCCGCCTCCCCTGCTGATGGTTCCACCAGTGCCATGAAAAAAGAAAATTTCGGTACCATTATTTCTACCCACAGCCGACAAGTCCTTTTCTGCTTTATATAAATTCCATTTACTTGAAATAGTACCACCATCCTTGTTACTATCGCTGTATCCGAGCATCACTTCCTGTTTGTTTTGAAGTTTTGACGCTCGTTGTTTGGTAATAGGATGACCCAAGAACTTAGCTAAAATGAATGGTCCATTGTGTAAGTCTTCAATAGTTTCCAGCAAGGGTACCACTCTTATATTTGTGTTGAGAAGCTGTGTCTCACGCATAAATAGATACACCACCAACAAATCGCTTAGGTTTCTGGTCATACTCACGATGAATGAACCAATACCATCGGTGCCATACTGACTAATATGGTGACGCACTACACGATAACAGTCAAGCACATTGTCTGCCTCTGGACCATAGGAAATGGTTACGTCGGTGATGAGCGAGTTGCTGTCTAATATTTTGTTTAACACTTCCAAACGCTTATCTTCATCCCAATTTTCGAAGTCAAACTCTTTCTCACCATTGGTTTTGAGTATCTGCGAGATGGCTTTGTCATGATAGGCGCTATTTTGACGTATATCTAATTTGGCTAGATGGAAACCGAAGCATTTTACAGTTCGCTCAATAGAAAAAAGTAGGTCTTCGGCGATGCCAAACATGCCATTTTCAATAAGCACTTCTCTAAGAAGTCGTAGATCAACCTCCAATGCCATGCTCGATTTGTAGTAGGACTGCGAATCAGCAATTTTTTCTGTAATCGTATTTTCCAACTGCACCAATATCAGACTAACGTATTGTCTCCAAGGCTCATAAGGGTTGCGATTGAGTGCCTTCACACCTGCATCGCCCAAGGTTTTGGCTTTTTTGGCAATGGCCTCTGACAACAAGAAAGGCACTGGATTGCTAACCGATGAAACTGACAGTCTAGTCACCAGATTCATCAATTGATTTTTAACCAGTGAGAGTGCTGTTTTACGATGAATCTGCAAGGTTTCAAGCGTGATATTGGGAGTCACCAGTGGATGTCCGTCTCTATCACCTCCCACCCAGCTTCCGAAACTGATTTTTGGGAAAACATCGGGATTTTTTATTTTCTTTGCGCTCAAACCGAGATCTATCCATGAATTTTTGAGCTGCTGATCGCTTTTCTCCAATACCATTGGAAAAATATTACTTAGGTAGTAGATGATATTCGATCGCTCGTCTTTAATGTCTGGTTTTTCGAGGTAAATTTCACCTGTTCGCCACCAACGTTCCAAAAGATTTATGATTTTTTCTCTAATGGCATATTGCTCCAAGTTACTCAATGAAGTGTTTTCTCTATTTACTAGAAGTAAGTACAATTCACGGTGAATTTCGATAACTGTCACCCTTTTTGCCTCCGTAGGGTGAGCTGTAAGCACAGGAATAACATTGGTACCTGCAATGGCGTGAAGCATGTCATCCTCCGAAACATTGTTTTCCTTCCAATACTTGATAGCCTCTGCCCACGAGCCGCGTACAGCAGTGATATTCTCTTGATTCTCCATTTTCCGTCGATACTGTGTAGCAGCATTTTCTTCTACAAGTGTCATCAACTGAAAATAAATACTCAGCGATTGGATGGTTTTGGCAATCGGGATTTCGTCATTATCATTGACTACTCCATTTGAATTATTTCTAATCAAAGGTATCAGATGATGTTCGTTGATGCGTGACAACATTTCCACATAACATTCGATAATAAAATGTCTATCTTTTGTTATTTTTTCAAAAGTACTTTTGCTTTGCATATCTAGCTCTATTTTTATATTTTTTGCTGGCTAATCATTTAACCAAATGACTATTCAAACAATAATTGAGTTTTAAAAACACATTTTCGCAATTAAAAATTGCTCAACTTGCGCCCAACAATACTATCGACAAAGGTATAACTATTTTTCTAAAATATGGAGCATTCACCACTACCAGTGGCAAACAGGTCATCAAGAAAAAAAACATGCAAACTACGGGCAACTATCAATGCGTTGCTAAAAAACAGGAAACACTGACTTAGACCTCATTGTAAACAGCCTGTGTGACAAGCCCTGCTATGGTCATGCCAAACATGGCAGGCATATATGAAGTGGTTCCGTTGATTTTTGCTTTCAGGCTGCACCACTCATGATTGACCAAATCTGGATCGCCAGGGCCACTTTTGGCTTTGGGACAAAGACACTTTTCAGTCCCGCACGCAGCATTTTCACCTTTATTTTCAAGTAGTTCATCGCTGTAAACGCACATAAACTTTTTACTCACACCTCCATTTTTCCTAATTTTGCCACGCAAAGCAGCTGCCAACGGACAGCCTTGCACTTTCCAAAACTCAGCCACTCGTATGCGCGTTGGGTCCATTTTCAATGCTGCGCCCATGGATGAGAAAAACACAGCATTTGTTTTGGTAGCTTCCTGTATCAGGTGCATTTTATTGGACAAACTGTCAATGGCATCAATAATAAAATCATAAGACTCGAGATTAAATGTCTCATAAGTTTCCGGACTGTATATTTTCTGAATGGCTGTGATGTCGGCTGTAGGGTTAATCTCCAACAATCGCTCCTTGAGCACATCGGTTTTCACTTCACCCACCGTTTTGGTGGTAGCCATCAGTTGTCTATTGATATTGGTCACACACACACGATCCGAATCTACAATGGTGAGCTGACTGATACCTGACCGCACCAGACTCTCAGCACACCAGCTACCCACTCCGCCTATTCCAAATATTATGACCCGCTTTTGGCGCAAAGCATCCATTTTGGCTTTTCCCAAAAGCAATTCTGTACGTTGAAAAATTCCTTTTTCTATTCCCATCAATACTCTACAAAATGTTTAATAATAAACAGTTATTACAATTAAAAGTTTGGCAAAACGCAACATTTCACCAGGCACTTTCATCGCTAATGCCGTCTATTGGTTGGTTTTCTTTTTATTGATTTATGCTTGCTTTTTTTGCGATTGTGCTTTATATGAGCCCGTCGATGGTGGATAAGTTGCTTTTTGTTACCCACGATTAGTTGCAACACCGAATCATTATGGATGGAATCAGAAGCCAAACACCTTGCACTATCATTTATTGCTGCCAACCAGCTCGCCGAGTCAAGAGCCAGCACTTCTACCGGAGCTGTTCCTGAGCGGATAATTTCAAGAATCTTAGCAGCACGGTAGGATACATCCACTATCAATCGTTTGGGGCGTGGACCACGGTCGGTGACTTTGACTATCACCCGCTTGTTATTTTTAAGATTTGTAACTTTCAGATACGTTCCTAACGGGTGTGTACGGTGCGCACAGGTCAGACTATCAGCATGATAACGACCTCTATCGGATGTGCGGTGCCCTTCCAA
>CANIXM010000218.1 GCA_947471245.1 Paludibacteraceae bacterium
CCATAAGGAACAGCACGACTGTCGCACCAAATAATCGAATGGCGGATATGCTTTTGATTTTCATCCACCAACACCAGTCCATGCATCTGATACGAGATGCCAATAGCCTTAATGTCTGTGGCTTGAAGGTTGACTTCAGCAATCACCGCCTGCGTTGCCAACTTGAGGTTTTCCCACCAAGTATCTGGATTTTGCTCCGCCCATCCAGTCTTTACTGAAATAATTTCCATTTCCTTTTTTGGGAAAAACGCACTGGCTACACATTCTCCGGTAGCAGCATTCACTAAGCTCGCCTTTACCGACGAACTACCTAAGTCATAGCCGAGTAGATAACCCCCGACCCCTAAAGGGGAGGAAGAGTTAGTTTCTTGTGGTTGGTTACCTTCAATCATATCTTTATTTAATTTTTATTACATTTCTACGCCATCACCTATTCCGACTGATATGGGAGGCAATGGGCTTTCTCATTCCCCTTTAGGGATTAGAGGTTCTTTGCTCTTTAAGTCCCCCATGGGGGATTTAGGGGGCCTTACCTTTAGGGATTAGAGGTTTAGTTTAGGGGTTTTTTACTTCTTATATCTATACAACCTAGCTGCTCTGTGTGGAACACCCTTTTCGAGCTCATCCAACGCTACCACATAAGGCATTTGTGCCACTTTCTTTTGGAAGTTTCTAACGTCCGACTTCACTTGATTGATTACGTCGTAGAGTGTGCGAAGTTGAGAGATGGTAAATTTGGTAGGCAATAATTCAAATAAAAGATGAGGTTGTATCTCCACTTGATTGCGAATATGCTTTAAACCCCATTGGATAATTTCATTATGGTCAAATGCCAATGACATTTTGGCAACTTCAGCCACGTCATGCCATTTGGCTGTGGTAGTGTCTGAATTAAACTGGAGTTTTCTGTCAATTTTCACCATGGCCACATAGCCAGTGGTAATGATTCTGCCTATCTTGAGTTTTGTGGTATTCTCAAGCCAAAGCACATCACGAGGATTTTTGGTACGATCTGGACTGCCAAAGGTTCTAAACTGACTTAGATAGATATTTTTTAAACCAGTCAATTCGGTTAACACCCGATTCGCTGACACATCCAAGTCTTCTTCGTTAAAAATAAGGCTACCTGGCAATTTCTTGTCGTTGTACAATTCGTTTTGTTCATTGATGGTTCTTTCTATAAGAATTACCTTTAGTTTTTCGCCATCAAAACCAAATACCACACAATCTACCGATACGTGTGGATAGAAGATGTTTTCGTTTGACATAGTATTGTAAATTTAAAATTTATGGTGCAAATATAGTTGCAAAATATTTTAAATCCAAATTATATATTTAAAATATTTAGCTTGTATTAAAAAGATTATCAGATATTTAAATAGTGTATAAATTACACTAACTAAAAATTAATAGTGTACAAATAACAATATCTATTGACTCACAACACTTTACCATATTTCACACCCATATTTGAATCGTTTATTAATTTCGATTCGATTTAAAAAGTAAAATCTGTATCTTTGTATTTCAAAAAATATTAATATATGACTTTAAGACAAGAATTAGAGCGTCGCATCCTGGTATTGGACGGAGCGATGGGAACAATGATACAACGATACAAACTCACTGAGGCTCATTATCGCGGAGAGCGTTTTGCCAATTGGGATGGACAACTCAAAGGAAACAACGACCTGTTAGTAATCACTCAGCCCAATATTATCAGTGCCATCCATGCCGAATACCTCGAAGCTGGTGCTGACATCATCGAAACGAATACTTTCAATGCGCAGCGCATCTCCATGGAAGATTATGCGATGGGTGATTTGACACGTGAGTTGAACCTTGCAGGTGCTAAGCTAGCACGACAAGCAGCTGATGAGTACACAGCCAAGAATCCTGCTAAGCCACGCTTTGTAGCTGGCTCTGTAGGACCTACCAATAAGACAGCTTCCATGTCGCCCGACGTGAACAACCCTGCGTTTCGTGCAGTGAGCTATGACGACTTAGTAGAAGCCTACAAAGAACAAGTGATAGCATTGCTTGAAGGTGGTGTGGATGTATTATTGATAGAAACTATCTTTGATACCTTGAATGCTAAGGCAGCTATCTACGCATCGGAATTGGCCATGCAGGAAGTGGGACGCACAGTGGAAATCATGCTTTCTGCCACAGTAGCTGATACGAGTGGCAGAACACTATCTGGACAAACCATCCGTGCATTTATGTCATCCATAGCACATGCCAACTTGCTTTCTGTAGGTCTCAACTGTTCATTCGGAGCCAAAGATCTCAAACCCTATCTTCAAGAAATAAGCGCCCATGCCCCATGGTATGTGAGTGCTTATCCTAATGCTGGCTTGCCCAATCAGTTTGGCGAATATGACGAAACGCCAGAGATGATGGCAGTACAGGTGAAGGAATACTTTGACGAAAAACTAGTCAATATCATTGGTGGATGTTGCGGAACGAGTCCTGCGCACATTGGTGCTTATGGTAGTTTGATAGAAGGTGTAGCACCTCGAAAATTAAGAGCAGCCTCTACGAATCTTGAACTGTCGGGGTTGGAATTGTTGGAGGTAGATGACAAGTCACTCTTCGTCAACATCGGCGAGCGATGCAATGTAGCTGGCTCCAAAATGTTTCTTCGATTGATCAATGAAAAAAAATACGAGGAAGCATTATCAGTTGCTCGCAAGCAAGTGGAAGATGGTGCTCAAATAATTGACATTAACATGGACGATGCCATGTTGGAGTCCAAAGAGGAAATGGTGACATTCTTAAATTACCTTGCCTCCGAACCAGAAATATCACGTGTGCCCATCATGATAGACTCTTCCAAATGGGAAGTGATAGAAGCTGGTCTGAAATGCGTACAAGGAAAATGTGTGGTCAATTCTATCAGCCTCAAAGAAGGCGAAGATGACTTCTTATCCAAAGCTCGCAAAATCCGTGCTTATGGTGCTGCTGCAGTAGTGATGGCTTTTGACGAAAAGGGTCAAGCCGATACTGCTGAACGCAAACAAGAGATTTGTAGTCGCGCCTATCATTTGTTGGTTGACAAAGTTGGTTTTCCGCCACAGGACATCATCTTCGACCCCAATGTATTGGCTATAGCCACAGGCATTGAAGAACACAATAATTATGGAGTGGATTTTATCAATGCCATTCGCTGGATCAAGCAAAACTTACCCTACGCCAAAATCAGTGGAGGAATAAGCAATCTTTCATTCTCATTTAGAGGCAACAATGTGGTACGGGAAGCCATTCACTCCGTGTTTTTGTATCACGCCATTCAGGCAGGATTGGACATGGGGATTGTCAATGCAGGCATGTTACAAATCTACGAAGATATTCAGCCAGAACTGCTTGAATGTGTGGAAGATGTAGTGCTCAATCGTCGCCCAGATGCCACCGAACGCATGATAGAGCTAGCCGAAAAGGTGAAAAATGAAGCTACGGGCGTGAAAGCCGAGAAAGTGGACGAATGGCGTTCTCATCCGCTGCAACAGCGACTGGAATATGCCTTAATAAAAGGAATAGCCGATTACCTGGAGGAAGATTTAGCTGAAGCTTTGACGCAATATGACTCAGCCATCGAGATCATCGAAAAACCATTGATGAGTGGTATGAACATCGTAGGTGAACTGTTTGGTGCAGGAAAAATGTTTCTACCTCAGGTGGTAAAAACAGCTCGCACCATGAAAAAAGCAGTTGCCATCCTTCAGCCTGTAATCGAAGCACAAAAAGTGCCGGGACAAAGTTCATCGGCCGGCAAGTTTCTTATTGCCACGGTCAAAGGCGATGTGCACGATATCGGTAAAAATATTGTAGCCGTGGTGTTGGCGTGTAATAATTTTGAAGTGATAGACCTAGGCGTAATGGTTCCCACCGAAAAAATCATTCAACGTGCCATAGAAGAAAAGGTAGATATCGTAGGATTGAGTGGATTGATTACTCCATCGTTGGAGGAAATGACCATCGTAGCTTCCGAAATGGAGAAAGCTGGACTGAAAGTGCCGTTGTTAATCGGAGGTGCTACCACTTCCAAAATTCACACAGCAGTAAAGATTTCACCTAACTACTCTGGTCCAGTAGTGCATGTCAAAGACGCATCGGTCAACACCCACGTGGTGGCACAACTCATGGGTAAAAACACCTATGATGCTTATGTAAAAGACATAGCCGCCGAGTACGAAGCGCTACGTCAAAAGCAAACCAAGAAACCTGCTTTGATGAGCCTAGAGGAAGCCAAAGCTAATAAGCCAAAGTTGTTTTAGAAAATTAATTAACAATTTTCCACTTCAGCTTGCTATTCATTCGAAATTGAATATATTTGCCTTTCAAATTTCAAATAAAACAACTATGAGAAAAACACTTTTATTAATTGCGGTATTTGTCTCGTCATTCGGTTTTGGTCAAAAATATGTGATAACCACCGATGGACTTAAAGACGCTGAAAATACGGAC
>CANIXM010000219.1 GCA_947471245.1 Paludibacteraceae bacterium
CAATTAGTGTGCGCTCAAATTGCCCTGTATTAATGGCATTGATGCGGAAATAGGTAGAAAGTTCCATTGGACAACGCACGCCCTTGGGGATATAGACAAACGATCCATCACTAAACACGGCACAATTAAGCGTGGCGAAAAAGTTATCTGTGTAAGGGACTACAGAGCCCATATACTGCTTTACCAATTCTGGATGATTTTCTACTGCTTCGCTGAATGAGCAGAATATAATTCCCATCTCATTAAGGCTTTCTTTGAAAGTGGTCTTAACAGACACACTGTCCATCACCACATCTACCGCCACTCCAGAAAGCATCTTTTGCTCCTCGAGTGAAATGCCTAATTTATCAAATGTTTTGATCAGCTCTGGATCCACTTCGTCCATACTTTGTGGAGCATTTTTACGTGGTGCGGCATAATAGGCTATACTTTGATAGTCTATTTTTGGAATATTCAGTTGCGCCCATTCTGGCATCTTCATGGTGGTCCAATGCCTATAGGCTTTCAGTCTGAACTCCAGCATCCATTCCGGCTCATTTTTTTTCTTCGAAATAAGCCGTACTACCTCTTCGCTAAGTCCTATGGGGATAATATCTGTTTCAATATCAGTGGTAAACCCATATTTATAATCAGCTTGGGTTACTTGATCTAATAGTTCTTCTGACATAATTTTTTATAAAAATATATTATCTGCATCTAGGTGCAGTCTGTATTGTCATAACAAGTCGTTTATTCAATTTGTTTTTGAAAACCTAATTTAAAAGGGCTTTCAATGCTCTTTAAGCAAACATCTCTGCATCATCTTTGGTGATGATATTCCCACTGAGGATAATGAGTCGCTCTACCACATTTCTAAGTTCACGTATATTACCCGTCCATGATCTGGCTTGCAGGTAAGCAATGGCTGTTTCATCAAATTCTTTGACTTGAATGCCTTGCTCGGCACAAATCAAACTACAAAAATGATTGATAAGCAATGGTATATCTTCCTTGCGGTCGTCCAACTTGGGCACATGGATAGGAATCACACTCAAACGATGAAAAAGATCTTCTCTGAAATTGCCAAGTTCTATCTCTTGCTTAAGATTCTTGTTGGTAGCTGCCAGTACCCGAACATTCACCTTCACACTTTTATCACTGCCCACACGTGTCAACTCATTTTCTTGCAGTACGCGTAACACTTTAGTCTGTGCAGAAAGGCTCATATCGCCTATCTCGTCGAGGAAGATCGTACCACCATCCGCTTGTTCAAATTTTCCAATTCGTTGTTTGATCGCAGACGTAAATGCGCCTTTCTCATGGCCAAACAATTCACTTTCAATCAATTCTGAAGGAATGGCGGCACAGTTAACCTCTACAAATGGAGCATCGGTTCTATTGCTATTTTCAAAAATCAGACGAGCCACCACTTCTTTTCCTGTGCCATTTTCACCAGTAATAAGTACTCGAGCGTCAGTAGGGGCTACTTTGGAAATCAGAGTGCGCACTTTTTCTATGGCTGCCGATTCGCCAATCATTTGATGACGCTTGGCAACTTTCTTTTTCAGTGTTTTGGTTTCAACCACCAAGCTGTTTTTGTCCAAAGCATTGCGAACTGTAATGAGCAGTCGATTTAAATCAATGGGCTTTTCAATAAAATCAAATGCACCCTTTTTGATACATTCTACAGCTGTTTCAATATTCCCATGTCCGGAAATCATTACTATCGGCGCTTCTACATCCTTGTCAAGCAATGCTACCAGTAGCTCAATGCCGTCCATTTCAGGCATTTTTATGTCCGAAAAGATTAAGTCAAATGCGCCGGAAGTAGCTATTTCATAACCTTGCTTGCCATTTTCAGCCAATGTAACTTCATGCTTCTCAAACTCCAAAATGTCTTTAAGCGTGTTACGAATACTTCGCTCGTCATCTATTACTAAAATTTTGGACATAGGATTTTTTATTCGTTGAATTTTTGCTTTGTAAGAAACCTCAGCTTGTCCTGCCTTTCAGGCAGAAGTTTTAGCTTATGTTAATCCGTTGATTATAAATCAACGGTTATGAAAATTTAGCCTTTCAGGCTCTTTCTTGTTTACTTGCTTGGCTGTCTACTTGCTTGGCTGTCTACTTGCTTGGCTGTCTACTTGTTTACTGGTCTACCTGTCAACTCGTCAACATGTTTACTCGTTTACTCGTTTACTAAAAAATCTACAAGTCAAACCCAATATCTCCTCTGAAATACTTCTTCTCGTATTGAATTTTTTGAGCATTGGCAAATGATATTGCTAATGCTTCAGATTTGGAATTTCCATACGAACTCACAGCCATCACGCGTCCACCGTTGGTAAGGATTTTGCCATCTTTGGCGGTTGTGCCTGCATGAAACACGATGCTTCCATCCACTTTATCTAGTCCTAATATTTCCTTACCCTTTTCAAATTTTTCGGGATACCCACCAGAGACCAATACCACCGTAACAGCTGAGCGATCATCAAACTCGATGGTTTTCTCATTCAGATTACCCGCGGCTACACCTTCCAACAAATCCACAAAATCGCTTTTGATACGTAGCATTACTACTTCTGTCTCAGGGTCACCCATGCGAGCATTGTACTCTATGGTGTATGGCTCGTTGTTTACTTTTATTAATCCAAAGAAAATAAATCCTTTATAGACAATTCCCTCGCTATTAAGTCCATCTACAGTTGGTTTGATGATGCGGTCTTCCACCTTCTTCATAAACACTTCGTCGGCAAATGGCACTGGTGACACAGCGCCCATACCACCGGTATTCAAGCCTTTATCACCTTCACCGATACGCTTGTAATCTTTCGCCTCGGGCAGAATCTTGTAATTTTTTCCATCAGTAATCACAAATACCGAACATTCTATTCCAGATAGAAATTCTTCAATTACCACCGTACTGCTGGCTGCTCCGAATTTTCCGTCCAACATGGATTTCAGTTCATCGATGGTTTCATCAAGGTCACTTAATATCAATACTCCTTTCCCAGCTGCCAGTCCGTCAGCTTTTAAAACATAAGGAGCTTGAAGACTTTTCAGGAATAATATTCCTTGTTCGATATTGTCTTTGGTCACACTCAGATAGCCTGCCGTAGGGATGTTGTGGCGAAACATAAATTGCTTCGAAAAATCCTTACTTCCTTCTAGCTGGGCTCCAAATTTGTCAGGCCCTACGACCGGTATGGATTTTAATGCATCATCGGCAGCAAAGAAATCAACTACACCTTTTACAAGTGGATCTTCTGGCCCAACCACCACGATGTGGATGTTATTTTCTATAACAGCATTTTTCAACCCTGGAAAATCATCAGCAGCTATTGGCAAATTAGTACCCACCTGAGCAGTACCAGGATTTCCAGGAGCGATAAATAGTTTTGATAACTTAGGACTTTGGGCTATTTTCCAAGCCATTGCGTGTTCGCGACCACCTGAGCCGAGCAAAAGAATATTCATGATGTAATGATGTGTTGTTAATAGTAAAGATTGAAAAACTTAACCGTATTTCAACCCAAAATAATAGCACTTGACTTTGCAGAATTGAGAAATGCAAAAGTAGCTATTTTTAGCCATTTGGCAAAGTTAAATCGAACATCTGCATACCAACAAAAATCGCCCAGAGTGTTCTGGGCGATTAAAATTATTTGTATAACTCTATTTCTTTACCAATAGTTTCTGCCTGCTGACGCCTTCATCGGAAATACACTCCATGATGTAAGTACCTTCGGGAAGATTGACTAGTGATATTTTTTGTGTACCTGCTACCAATGGTTGGACAAGAACTATTTTTCCATACACATCTATCAGTCGTACAACGGCGTCTCTGGATGTGTGAACGTCAGCATTTATCATTATAAAATCACTGGCTGGATTAGGATAAAAACTCACTTTTGGAGAGCTTGTCACATCCGCTTTGTCGGTCACCAACACCGTGGTAACGGCTTCGGCCTGAAGTTTTTGTGGTTCTGCTAGACCTATACTATCGGTAGCCAGAGAGTAGAACTTGTAGGTCTTTCCGTTTTTGCCCGAAAAATTGATGGGTGCAGTACTATTGGCCGTTTTCCATAAATAGTAAGCACTGTCATTGACAGATACAAAAATCTTGCATCCCGCTAATCCAGCACCATTGTCACTGCCTGTGAAGGCAACTGGGAAGGTGGTGCTGTGCTGTGTCAAATCTAGATTGGTGATGGAACTTGTAGGCACTGCCGCATCTATTTTATTGCTAAATGTATTGGTAACAATGGGTGCGTTAAAGTCAAACACAATGGTGGCTTTATTCACTATCACATCATCATGCGCCACCGTAGATTTGAGTTTACAGCTGAAAGCCACATTACCTTCTCCTTCGGGCGAAGTCACATTGGGTGACAGGAATCCAAGGTCTGGGTCTTCGGTGAGCTCCATGGTCACTCTATCCAACGAGTGGAAATCCCACGAAATAATACCTTTGATAGAATCTAATAC